>DAOOWO010000296.1:0-3536 GCA_035371225.1 Bacteroidales bacterium
AGATTGTTTTCAGAGTACATTATGATCTGCTGATTATCAATCTCAACCCCATTTACACGCTTAGTAATTTGCTGAGTACATTGATACTCTTTCTGGCAACCGGCCAAAAAACCAACTAAGGGCACAATTAATAGGAATTTTTTCATGTTTTATCTGGATTTTTTCTTGGTTTTTACATGCATCAAATTGACATACGATAAAATAATGTGTATCAATTTTTTCTTTTTATTTGTGTAAAATTAAAAATCGTGTACGAATTTACACAGAATTTTTTTAATATCCAAATTTTTATGAAAAAAATTTTTTTACAAAGAAGAATATTTGTCAGACCAACGAATTATAAAGTACCTCAACCGGATGAAAAGCCGTTTTTCCTGTACCTTCTTTTATCTGTTGCCGGCAACTGGTTCCGGGAGCAACTATTAAATAATCATCGCCAGCCTTTTTTATGGCAGGAAATAAAACCAGCCCTCCTATTTTCATGGAAAGGTCAAAGTGTTCCTTTTCAAAACCAAAACTCCCTGCCATACCGCAACAGCCCGAAGGAATTTCTTCAACCTGATAGTTCACAGGTATGGAAAGCATTTTACGCGTTGGCAGTGTGGTTGACAATGCTTTCTGATGACAATGACCATGTAGTTTTATCTTTTTAACCTCAGAAGTAAACAGGTCGGCATTAATATTTCCCAGTTCGTATTCTTTTACGATAAACTCCTCAATAGTAAAAGAATTGCCGGCAACTAGCCCGGCTGTTTTGCTAAGGTCATCTCCCACTATATCAGGTATTTCATCCCTGAAACTCAAAATTGCTGAGGGTTCAATTCCAACAAGGGGAGCATGCTCACTGACAAGAGCGGATAGTTTTTGGATATTTTTTTGGGAAATCTTTTTTGCCTGCCTGAGCATCCCTTTGGAAAACCAGGTCCGGCCGCTTTCGCTAACAGGCGCTATTTCAACGTTATAACCCAATTTCACCAATAACATCAGGGCTTTTTTACCGATTTCAACATCTGTATAATTGATAAACTCGTCAGCAAAAAAAAGTATCTTTTTTCCGCTGCCGTTGTTTTGCTTTAAATATGTTTTTGCCCACTTCTTAAGAGTTGTCTTTCCCAGGATGGGTATATGCCTCTGATGCGCAAAACCCAGCAAATTTTTAAGTGCTGTTGAAAAAAAATTATTGGTGGCAAAAAAATTGAATATGGCTGGGAACCAGGCTCCTAACCTGTTAATCCGGGTTATACCAGCCACCAACCTGGTACGCAAAGAGGCATGGTGCGCGAGATAATAGTACTGCAAAAATTCAGCTTTATACCTGGCCATATCAATTCCCGACGGACATTCTGCCTTGCAGCCTTTACACATCAGGCACAGATCGAGTATGTCGTGCAGGGCTTCACTGGCAAAGGGCTTGCTGAGCTTTTCATCCGCGAGGATTTCACGTAACAGGTTGGCACGTGCACGGGTGCTGTCTTTTTCGTCGTGGCTGGCCATAAATGACGGGCACATCAGGCCGCCGACAAAATGACTTTTCCTGCAATCGGCCGATCCGTTGCATCGTTGTATGCCGTGCAACAATCCATTAGTTTTAGAATAATCAAAAAAGGTAGTTATTTTAGTTTCATGCAGGAGCCGCTGTTCTCTGAGATCATCTGCTATGCAAGGTGCATCGATAATCTTGCCCCTGTTAAAAATATGTCGAGGATCGAACACATTTTTAACTTCTGTAAGACATTGATAAATAGTATTTCCCAACACCAACGGGATAAACCCTGCCCGAAGACGCCCATCCCCGTGTTCGCCGCTGAGTGAGCCTCGGTATTTTTTTACCAGCATGGCCGTGTCGTAGGAAATTCTCTGCAGAAGCTCCACCCCTTCATTGGTTCTGAGGTTCAAGACCGGTTTTAAATGCAGCTCGCCTGTGGCTATGTGACCGTAAAAGGCACATTTAACTCCATAGCTATCAATCATGGCGCAAAATTCAGCCATATACGAACCAAGCTTATCGGGGGCTACCGCGGTATCTTCCACAAAACTATGCGGCTTCATGGCTGTAGTAACCGAACTTAGCACTCCCAGCCCGGCTTTGCGCAGGTTACGCACCTTAACCATATCCTTCCCCATGATGACTGGAAAATGGAAACCCAGGCCATGGCTTTTCAGTTCATTTACCAGTTTGTCAGCCTTTTCAAGCAATTCTGCTTCATCATCATGTGCCAGTTCGATTATCAGGATGGCGGCAGGTTCGCCCTGAATAAAAAAACGGTTTTGTTGCTGGCTTAGGTTTTCCTTTGTCAGTGAGATAATTATCTCATCCAAAAGTTCGATAGCAGTGGGCTGATGTTCCAGCGCAATCAGGTTGGCAGGGAACGCTTGTTCTAAGGCATCCAAATGCACACATAGCAGGGCTGACTTTTGTTTAGGGACGGGTACCAGCTTTAATTTGGCTTCGGTAATAAATGCCAGGGTACCTTCCGAGCCGCAGATCAGCTTTGCCACATTAAAAACTCCGGAAGCAGCCACATCAAACACTTCGGTATCGAGCAGGATATCCAGAGCATAGCCCATATTTCTCCTTCGGATGCTTTTTTCGGGATAACTGGCCGGAATTTCCGCCGCCAAAGCCGGTTGGCTGAGCAAGGCTTTTAGCTTGCGGTATATATGATTTTCAAGAGTATCTCCATTACATTTTTCTTCCAGGTCCCCGGGGCTGAGCGGACCGAACTCCGCCTTGCTGCCATCGCTGAGGAGGCATTTTACTGAAATAAGATGGTCGCGGGTGCTTCCATAAATCAGGGAATGTTCGCCGCAGGAATTGTTGCCTATCATCCCTCCTATCATACAGCGGTTCGAGGTGGATGTTTCGGGGCAAAACATCAGCCCGTAAGATTCCAGAAACTTGTTAAGCTCATCGCGCACCACGCCCGGCTGGACAATTACAAAACGTTCGCGGGTATTGAGCTTTAGTATCTTTCTGAAATGCTTTGAAATGTCAACAATGATGCCGCTGCCCGTGGCCTGCCCTGCCAACGAAGTGCCCGCGGCGCGCGGGGTAAGCGGAATGTTGTTGGCCGAAGCAAAAGCAATGAGTTTTTCCAGGTCTTTTTCATTTTTGGGAACGGCAACTGCCAGCGGACGATCGAAATAAAGCGAGGCATCGGTGGAATAAATGGTAAGATTCGATTCATCGGTGAGTAAATCGCCATCCAGCGACTGTTGTAACTCTAAAAGTTTGTTCTGCATAGAAAATTTAAAGCATAAAAATACACAATGAAATGAAAATCCTGCCATTTTTTTGATAATAACACGGGGTTTGACAATGCATCATTTAAATACAATGTAATTAACAGGTTAAATCATTTTTTGCGTTATCAAATTTTAATAATGATTCCTCATTTCGCTTCCTGCCCTACCTGTCCCTGCCTTACTGCATCATACAGACAGGGCCTTGTTGTTCTTAATATTTCTACTATAAAGAAAATTAATCCAGAACAACGTGTCGAAGACTGACAGCAGGGTTAGCCACACTTCGACAA
>DAOOWO010000297.1:0-3513 GCA_035371225.1 Bacteroidales bacterium
AGTATAACAGGTTGAAGTGTATTCTGCGTTGTCATTAAAACCAAATGTTTTATAAAATATGTCCAGCCCGGCAGTGGCCACCCATTCGGGCGTATAAATCAATTGCCGGCCAATAGCGCTCTGGTTATTGCTCTTTTGAACCGTAGATCTTACATATGCTGTTTTTCCGGCAAAACCAATTCTTACCTTTTTTATTTCTGTATCGGTTAAAAAATTGAGCTCAGCCCCCCGGCTCCAAACGGCCTGGATATTTTGCGGCGACCAATAGCTTGCTTCGGGAAGCCAGATAATCCAATTCCGCGTAGAATTATTGAACCATGAAACGGTATAATCAAAAGCTGTCTTTCCCTTGACAAAGTGATGTTTTATTCCCACCTCCGCGGCCCAACCATCTTCGGGTTTCAGTTCCGTATTGCCGCCGGGGTACCAATAAAGGTCGTTCAGGGTGGGTATGCGATAGTTTCTGCTAACATTAACATACAGCAACAACTGCTTGTACAAACGTATATCCATAGCAAATGATGGCAGTACAGGGACAAACCTGCTATTGCTGTATTCTTCGCGCAAAGCCACATTCATTTTCCATTTATCGTGTTTACTCACCGCATTATAAGAAATAAAAGCAGATACCTCGTGTTGGAAATGTTTTTGTGTATAATAATCGCAGTGTCCTGCAGTATATTTATAGTGTGCGCCAACATTCATAGTATGATAAGGGAATATTTTAAAATACACTTCACTTTGTGTTACCGAGGCCGTTGTTCCACTTGAAGAATTTACAAGCTTTTCGGGGTCTTTATAGTCATATTCGTCGATAAGCAATGCCGTGCGGACAAACAACTTATAATTCCGGCCGTTGTTCTCCCATTCCAGGGCTGGGCGGAAAAATTCATCCCGTTGCCTTGCCGTACTATAATCCTGTGTCATCAGAGGCGGAATCTGTCTTTTGCTTTCTTGTATCCACAATCGGAAAGTCAACTGATTTTTTTCATTAATTTTAAATGCCTTTTCGTGAATAACACCATAACTCTCCACTTCGGAATTGGTCTGCCTGACATCGGGAGAACCAAGTTTCGCGTTATTTTTAAAAGGGAAATTATTTTTGCCCTTACTGTAGAATGCCCTTACCATCAGAGCTCCATTTTTGCGGCTGATTCCCAGCTTAACATTAAACGAGTAATTGCCAAAACTTCCGTAAGTGGATCCCAATGCCACATCCAGTCCTTTGTTATATTCTGGTTCGTTAGTCAAATGAATAGCACCGCCCAAAGCACCGCCGCCATATAAGGCAGCCATGCCGTTATACTGTACCGCTATTTTATTCATGAAATTTACCGGTACCAACGAAAAATCCATCCCACCGTTCATAGGGTTCTGCAGGTTAAATCCGTTCCATAGCACCGCAGTATGTGAAGTACCTGTTCCTCTGACCGAAACCGAGCTCAATCCCGTCACACCATTTGATTTGACATAAACAGACGTATTTTGCCTGAGCAATTGGCGCAGATCTCCGGTGGAAAAAGCCCGCATCCTCACCGAATCAATCCGATCCACTTTTACTCCGCACAAAGTATTTGAAAATCGGTCAGTAGCTACTTCCACACCACCCAGAGTGTACACAGAATCCAAAATTGTTTTTTGCCCTGCTGCACTGGCTGCCAAAAAAATCAGAAAACCGACAATACTTTTTTTCACAACACAAACAATTTAAACTTTTGTATTGTTCAAAGCGGCCGGAAAAAAAACAGATAACAACAAACATCCTATCTGATCAAGCTTTTTTCCCCGAAAGCTTCAAACATTATAACTATGAAATAGCAGGTTTTCTGACTTATCCCCTTTCAGGCGTCTTCCCATCCGCCGGTTGGCGAACAGTGACCAGGAGTGCCTTCAAGTTTGGGTAGGAATTACAGCAGCGGGTACTGTTCAGGATTCGCACCTGATTCCCTTTACCATAAAAAAACTTATTTATGGACACCATTTCAACAGCAAAAATACACTTTTTTAATACGAAAAGTCTTTTTGCAAAAAAAAGTTTTCAAAATAATTTGTTGAAAAAATCAGCGGATACGTATTTTTTGCCCTATCTGCAGAAGGCTTTTGGATGTCAGACGGTTCAATTTGCATAAGGTTGAAACCGAGGTCCCGTATTTTACGGCAATATGCCCAAGGGTATCGCCTTTTTTAACATAATGATAGCTTCCGTTGCCTTTATACGAAGATTTTGTGCTAGCGACAGACTTGTGGGCATAAGTCTTACTGCGCGATTTATCAAAAGTCCTGTTAGTAACATACAACGTATCATTGATCAGTTGATACTTTTCAAAATCTATTACCTTTCTGGGATTCATGGGGGTTCCCAGATACCGCACCTCAAAATGCAAATGAGGGCCTGTAGAGCGTCCGGTGCTTCCACCGTAGCCTAATAATGAACCGGCCTTTACCATTTGATTTTCCCTTACCCTGAAACCCGATAAATGTCCATACACGGTTTCCAAACCGTTAAAATGCCGCACCACCACAACATTTCCGTAGCCTCTGTGGTATTTGGCTATGCGCACCATCCCGTCAAAAGCCGATTTAACACTATCACCGATATTCAAATCAACATCAATCCCATAATGAAAACGCCGGCGACGATAACCGTACTCCGAATTAATCCTGCCTTTTATTGGATGAACATAAAAATTTGTGGCATTATCCGACAAGACAATAACAGTGGTATCGGTTTTTCTCGAGAAATCCACATGAGGATAATATATCCCATTATTATCCCATGATTCGTATATTTCGCTGGCAGGGAAAAACTCCGACAGCGAATCCGTGTCGTCATAAAAATTTGAACGCAGGTCAATACTGTCGTTTACGCTTTCAATGATTTGAAAAGATTCACCATTTCCCTGGGCAAAAAGCTGTGTGCAGAAAAAGATAATTCCAGCAATAAAAAGAAAAAATGTTCTTACTAATTTTTTAATCATTTTGGTTCCAAACCCCCTCAAAATACTTTTTAACTCCGTAAACCCAATGGTTACAGGTTGTGGATGATTAATTTTTCATTCACAAAAATACGATTTTCTGCAAACTGACCAAGCTTTTTTTTAACAACTTATCCGCAAAAAAAATGACAACATCCGCATCTAGTTTATTTTCAGCACTTTTTTATAAAATAATTTATTTTCAGTTTGCATCACAATAATATATGTTGATTTGGGCATGTCCGACATATCCATAACCATTTGGTCGTTTTTATTTACAGGGAATCTTTTTACCAATTTGCCGGTATTTGAATAAACACTGATGACACCCTTTTCCAAAAAACCAGTTCCCATTGTAACCACCAGGTAATCGCTAACCGGATTAGGATAAATGCTGATACCGGCATTTTCGGACAATTCGGCTGTTCCCAGAACTGCCAGGTTCTGTGTAACGCTGTCGATGCCGCAGGCATTAGTTGTTTTGAGCATAACAGCATAATTGCCAATATTTGCATAAATATGCACAGGATCTTCATCG
>DAOOWO010000298.1:0-3511 GCA_035371225.1 Bacteroidales bacterium
AACTTGGCCATCCTTTGCACTTTCCTTAATTGCGGAGGCAGGTCTTCATCAGGTTTCTTGATTTCTTTAGGAGGAGGTCCCAAATATTCGGTGTACAAAGCCCCTTCGCTGAGTTTTTTTTCCGGAGTTTTCCCAGCTAACAGCGGTAACAACCAGCATAACACAAAAAATGTTACAGCAAGGATGGTAGCAATCAATAGATACCTGTTGTAGTTTTTTCGCAAATAATAAGCCCCATATTCTTTATTCCTGTTGCGAAAAATAATATCATCAATATCATTCAGGTAATTAATCACTGCTCAATTTATTGATATTTAGTTCAATCTTAATGCCAAAATTATTAAAGTCAATAAATATAACGGGGTTTTATTATTTTATTTTGTGCCCGACCTGATAAAATAAAAAAAAGCCCTCACAGTCGCCGGTGAGAGCTTCTTATTGAATGTTTTTAAATAATCAGGCCTTCACTAATTTAGCATAATCGGCGGCTTTTAACAGGGTTTCAGCTTCAGCCGGATTGGTCAGTTTTATTTTCACAATCCAACCTTCGCCATAAGGATCTTTATTAATTGTTTCGGGATTTGATTCAATAACGGGATTCAACTCAAGGATTTCTCCACTGAGCGGAAGGTACATATCAGAAACGGTTTTAACGGCTTCAATGGTGCCAAATGTTTCGCCTTTGCCAATAGTTTCACCAATAGTATCCACTTCAACAAAAACGATGTCGCCTAATTCATGCTGAGCAAAATCGGAAATGCCGATATAAGCGTTTTCTCCTTCAACTCTCACCCATTCGTGAGATTCGGTGTACAATAAATTTTCTGCTATTTTCATGATGATTTTAATTTATTTTTTCGTCAAATATACAACTTTTTATAAATGCAATTATTATTGTGCCAAAGTAAATCTCAGGCTCAGGCCTCCGTTGATATTAGAATTGGGATATTGCGACGACACATAGGGATTATTGATGATATGGTCGTAGAACAGGCGTACATTAAACTTTTCGCTGATCTGATAATCGGCCGAAACTCCTATAGAAATTATCTGGCCGCCTGCCGACACCTGGTCCATATTTTCCACCAGTTTTCGCAAAGTTGTTTTGTTCTGCCGTACCGAAAAATCGGCTTTCAGATTAAGGTCGCTTTTGATATGCCGGCGTTTACCTCCCAGGTTCAGGTTGAAAGAAACATCTTTAAAACGATACCCTGCACCGACAACATATTCGTTGCTGGCGACTTCGGTCAACTGATTATTGGCAAAACTCAGCGAAAGGTTTCTGGATTTTTTCCATTCGAATTTTACCAGCAGGCTGTTGATCATGGTGAGGTCTAAACCTACCAGCGGGCTAAACTGCTCAGTAATAGAAATTTGCCCTATTTCTTTTTCTGTAAGGAAGTTACCGATCTGATCCCTGATAAAGGAGAAACCGTCGTCACCTTCTTTATATCTAACATTAGTGGCAAAAGAACTCACGTTATATGTACAGCGATAGGTATGGCTCAGGGTTACTGTTCTGAAATATTTTTTGATGAAGCCTATCTTAGTTAATCCATTATATGTCAGTCGCCAGTTGGGTAATGGTATGGCTTTCAGTATCTGTTCCGAGAAAGGTGTCAGGGCTATATTGTCAGGGCTTTTACCGAGGTAAGCGGCCAAAAATGCAGGTATCAGTACGTCCTGAGATGTTGGGCCATAGCCGTCGGGGAAGCCGGTAGAGTCGACAATCTGCTTGCTTGAGTTGGGATTTTGGGCTGCCAGACGGGTAGCTATAATGAAGCGATAATCTTTAAATTTCTGGAAAACATCGTTGGAATTATCTTTGTTATCAGCAATAAAGGCCGTTTTCATACCAATGATGGTCATGCTGAAATTTCCGGTTTCCACCATAGAGAACGGCTCGCTGTGGTTGTTTTCTCCATTCATATCATACCGGTAGAACGCCTGATTTTGCTTGGCATAGTTGGTGTTTCCGGTAACGTCGATACGCATCCCGTTGAGGGGTTCTAGGGAGGCCTGATAATTCAGCACTTTGGACTGTTTAACTGCAAAAGGAGTATTCAGCGAAGTATCAGTTGTTATCCAGCCATTTTGGAAGGCTTTTCCAAGAATATCGCCTGTAGAGGCAAACATATCGCCCGGGCTGCCAAAAACAAAGCCAGCCGTCGGCGCTTTATGTTTCCAGTCCATACCCAGGGCTACGGGTTTATGCATAAACCCGGGGAGCAGCCGTCCATTGCTTTCCTGGTAAGAAATATTGACCGTCTTAACCAGCATAAGCAGGCTTAGTGTGTTATCGAGAATTTCCTTACCAATATTAATTTTGGGCTTCAGGGAGTCAGGGTTTTCTCCTGGCATATTGGTTTTTATCTGGGGTTGAGTGGTACCGCCTCCACGGCGCTTATCATTAATACCTTTCAGGTACTTAACCTTGTTATACAAGTTGGTAAGATTGGCCGTAAGATTTAACTGTTCGGAATTAGAGTTTTCGATAACATTGCCGAGCGGGTTTTCGATAATGTTGTTGAGCGAGTCGGTAGATAATGGAAGGGCTGTCCATGAGTAAGCACCGCCATAACGGGCCGAAAGGTTCATCCAGTTGAAGGCCGGTATTTTGTTTATCGGCAAAGTATAATTGATGTCGATATTCTGGTTATAGTTGGTCATGCGACCAAAATTCAGGACATTTTCCCAAATGGAATCCCTGTTTTGTTTATAATTGGGCTGTCCTTTTTCAATTTTTCCGGCAGGTTCATCCACCAGTGCAATAGCGTGTGCCTGATAATCGAGTTTAAGGTTTTGTGTCAAATCCCATTTCAGCGCATAATCACGTGTCCATCCGAATCGTTTTACGTAGGCGGGTTCCAGAATTATAATCGCATTGGTTTTGTTTCTCATCAGGTTTTCCTGGAATTGTTTGTTCAGGTCGGTTCTGAACGAAAGCAATTTAGGCATGTAATAGAAATTGAAATCCTTGAAGATACGCAGCCATTTTGATTTAGAGATCAGTTTCCATTTATCCAGGGGTTTTACAATTTTCGGATTTGCCGAATAATTATATCCCAGGCCGCCCGTATGAGTAATACGTCTGTCGTATTCGATGTCCACATTACGATGGAACAGCTCTGTATAGGCATAGGTGAAATCGAAATTTTCAAGGTCGTAGATATGATTTTTAGAAGAAGCGCCGACTTTGGTTTTACGCACATTCATAAAGTTCAGGCTCTTACGGGTGGTTACGTCCTGGGTAATTTTCCTAATGGAATCGCGGGTTGTTTTTGAATAGGTTTTCAAGTCCTCGCGATAAATAACATCAGGATTTAACGGGTTGTATTCCGGCACAGTTCTCATTTCAGAATAATCGAAGTGCATCGGGATTTTAACGCCCCATTTTTCGGGGAAAAACTTTCCTAATTCGAGGTTGGTAGCAATATCGTACGAAATAATGGTTTCTTTTTGCAGTTGGTTCAGTTTTTTGTCGATGCTTCCGAAGCCAGGCGTACTGATG
>DAOOWO010000299.1:0-3500 GCA_035371225.1 Bacteroidales bacterium
ATGGTGCAACAGAAAAGTATTATAGAATATAATAAGAACACAAAGATCAGTGATGCTATACGGCTGATATACAATAATATATTAAAATAGAAATCAGGTAATAAAGAACAAATGATAAGTTTTGGGCCAATAACATCTAGGAGATTAGGCAAGAGCTTGGGAATTAATAATATCCCCGCACCTAAAACATGTTCATACTCATGTATTTATTGCCAGGTAGGGGTAACCCATAATCAGAGTGCCACACGCAGGAGTTATTATGATCCTGAATTTATTTTTAAGGATGTACAACAATATATTGAATTGCTGAATGAGAATGATAAACCTGATTATCTGACATTTGTTGCCAATGGCGAACCCACGCTGGATATAAATATCGGCCGGTCTATTGCTTTATTGAAAACGCTGAACATCCCTGTTGCTGTTATTACTAATGCTTCACTTCTTTCCGAAGCCTCTGTCCGCGAAGATATTAAAGAAGCCGATTGGGTATCTGTAAAAATCGATGCCGGAAACAATGTGCTCTGGAGGGCAATAAATAAGCCGGTAGCCAGCCTGGATTTTGAACAGGTAATAAGCGGAGTGATGAAGTTTGCGGAGATGTTTAAAGGAAACCTCATGACCGAAACAATGCTTGTCCGCTTTGTTAATGACACTACGGGCATATTTCAGCAAATTGCAGGTATCGTTGCTAAAATTCAACCAGAAACGGCATATTTGTCGGTGCCTACAAGGCCTCCCGCGCTACAACTTGTGCAAAAACCCGACGAGCAGGCAATAATAGAAGCTTTTCAGATATTTTCTGAAAAAATTTCCAAAGTGGTGTTGTTGCTCGGATTTGAAGGTACCAATATAGGATATACGGGCAATATTCAAAGTGATATCCTGAGTATTTGTGCCGTACATCCTGTGCGTGAAGATACTATGGAAGAACTGTTGCGAAAAAACAGAACAGACAGAAAAGTTCTGGAGTCGTTGATTAACAAAAAGCTAATCAAAAAGGTAAGTCATCATGGGATGAATTTTTATGTAAGGCAATTTCAATAATAAAAGGATAAACTTGAATTTTTAAATGGATATTCGAAAAACAAATTAAATAACAATTAAACTTTAAAAAATGAAATCAATCACACAATGGACAAAAAATTTCCAGTCAATAGTTGACAATGGAAGAAATCACAGCATGGTAATCGATTTGCCCGAAGCAAAAGGTGGTAACAACAATGGCCCTACGGCTCTTGAGCTTTGCGTTATGAGTTTCAGCGGATGCGTGGGAACAATTTTCGCCATGGTAGCCGAAAAAATGCGTCTTTGCTATTCAAAATTGGAAGTAATAGTGGATGCCGAACAAAAGAATAATGCGCCAACAATTACTGATATTCACTTTATCCTTCAGATTCAAACAACAGAAGAAAAAGAAAAAGTTGCCAAATGCCTCGAACATACCATGAACACTTGTCCTGTTGGTGTCCTTTTTAAACAGGCTGGCGTGCAAATCATCAACGAAATTAAATTTATCTGATATGGCTGGATTTGAGAAAATTACTCTGCCTGATGTGAAAAAAATCATTGTGGTGGCCTCGGGTAAGGGCGGCGTAGGAAAATCTACCGTGTCGGTCAACCTGGCAGTGGCTCTGGCGAGGCAGGGTTTTAAGGTGGCCCTAGTGGATGCTGATATTTACGGGCCTTCAATCCCAAAGATGTTAGGGATGGAAGAGCTTATGCCTGTAGTAACTCAGGTGGAGGGCAAGGATATTATTCTGCCTCTTGAAAAATATGGTGTTAAAGTGATTTCAATAGGTTTTTTTGTTAAAAACAACCAGGGATTAATTTGGCGGGGACCTATGGCTGCCAATGCCATTACGCAGCTTTTTGAAAATACATTATGGGGAGAAACGGATTATATGATAGTGGATTTTCCTCCGGGTACTGGCGATATTCAGCTTACGACCATGCAGAAAATAGACCTGTCCGGTGCTATTATTGTTACCACACCACAGGAAATAGCGCTTAATGATGCACGTAAAGCGGCTTCCATGTTTACCAACCAGGATTTGAATGTCCCCATTATCGGTATCATTGAAAATATGTCATGGTTTACTCCCGAAAAACATCCCGACGAACAGTATTTTGTTTTTGGGAAAAATGGTGGAGCCAAAATAGCCGCGGAAATCAATGCCCCTCTACTCGGACAGATACCTTTGGTCATGGAAGTTGGTGAAGCCGCCGAAAATGGCAAAAGTGTCTACAGTCAACATAATACGGCTGTTATTGATGCCTTTGAAAAGATAGCTGAACGCCTGATTTAAATATGGTTAATATATTGCAATTTATCTTGTTGGCGAAAAATAAACGACCTGTTGCTTGAAGTATTATTTTATCATAAATCTATTTAATTATTTAAAATTTTGTATTTTAGTATTACCAAATCAGTATATTATGAAAAAAGAAATACTATTTTTGCTATTATTGATTTATGGCCTTGTATTTGAGATATTTGCACAACAACAAGTGGTTTTCCATATTAACCAGCCGACCCAGCTAACCGCTGATGCCGGGTTAGATAGTTACATCCCTGTTGGCGATTCAAATATTATTGGCGGTATGCCTGCGGCATCAGGCGGCAGTCCTGCATATAGTTACTTGTGGACTCCGGGCAATTACCTAAATGATAGTACCCTGGCCAATCCGGTTGTAACTCCCTTGAGCTCAGTTACATATTTGCTCACGGTTGTCGATAGCAGAAATTGTACGGCGACTGACGAAATATATGTACTGATTGATTCTTCAAATATTACCGCCGGAGATGAATATCATGGTGACAGCCATGTAATTTATTATTTGTCGGATAACACTACAATATATATCAAACTGAATGATGGTTTCAGTGAAGACGAAAGTGTTTTTGTTTCGGTAAATGATCTTTTCGGGAGAACTATAATAAATAAATCTGTCAGGAATGATGGACTGGTAAAATTGGAACTTCCTGCCTCGCAATTGCCCGAAATTGTTATTTTGAATTTGTTTTCAGCTAAAACCAAATGCTCCTATAAGATTTTAACTAAGTAGCTTTATGAAAACGCAGAGTAAAAAAATATTAGTAATTCTGTTGATTGTTGCACCGTGGGTTTTGCCTGCGCAAACATTTGTTTATCTTAACGATACTGCATTTTTGGAATTGCAGGGTATGCAATATGGTGGCCTCCAATGGCAGCAGTCAGCAGATACCATTACGTGGACAGATATTAGCGGAGCTACCGGCAATAATTTTCCTTTGGTACCTTCGCAGTCTTATTTTTACCGGGCTAAGGTGAACAGTGGTACATGCCTGCCTTTTTATTCTGATGTTACAAAAATTGATGTACTTACCTTTCAATGTGGTGATACTCTGATTGATTACCGAGACGGGAAAAAATACCCTACGGTGCAGATTGGTAGCCAATGCTGGATAGCTAAAAATCTGGATGTAGGTCGTCAGATTGTTCATGGAACAAAAATTC
>DAOOWO010000300.1:0-3492 GCA_035371225.1 Bacteroidales bacterium
CACAGTATAAGGAAATGGGAGACTTGCTTCAATCACTTATCAGAAAAGAATTTCGAACCGAACCGCTTTTTCTTCATGGATCCCTTAACAGAAAGCAACGGGAGCAGGTGATCACCGATTTTCAGGAGAAACAACACAAAAAAATATTTATCCTGTCGCTGAAAGCCGGTGGAACCGGACTAAACTTAACTCAGGCACAAAATGTTATACATTACGACCTTTGGTGGAACCCTGCTGTGGAAACTCAGGCAACAGACCGTGCATACAGGATTGGACAGAAAAAAAATGTCATGGTGTACCGCCTGATAAACAAAGGTACTATGGAAGAACGAATAGACGACATGCTCAAAAGCAAAAAGAATCTTGCAGATATGGCTGTAAGTACAGGCGAAAAATGGCTGGGGGATTTAAGCAATACTGAATTAAAGGAACTTGTCATGCTTTCAAAGGATGTCTAAGTCCCGACAGGCAAAATTTATTGTCTAATGCCAAACTGAATTAGAAGTAGTCCCATAGAATATATTGAATTTTTGCGATATGTATAAATCTAATAAAAACTAAATGTAAAAATCCCTGGTTATTCTACCGCGGTAACCAAAATTTCCACCCGGCGGTTTTTTTTCATCTTATCTTCGCTGCGGGCATCAGGATAAATCATTTTTGTTTCGCCAAACCCTTTGAAAGTCATTCTTTGCGGATCAATACCTCCGTCTTCGAGATAATCATAAATGGCTTTCGCCCGGTTTATTGATAATTGCATATTGTGCTCCTTCATTTTGCTGCAATCTTCCCAGGTAGTTGGACAATTTACATGTCCCTGTATTTCGATATGCAGGGCCGGGTATCTTTTCATGGTGGATAAAATCGCCTCTAAAGCAGGCTTTGACTCGGGCAGAATTTCCGCGGTGTTCCCATAAAATAAAATATTCTCAAATACCACATTCTGACCAATTTTTATCTTCGTCAGCTCAAGCGTTAGGGACATAGGCTGGCCGTCGGCACTGGTTTTAATACCGATGGTATTGTCGAAATAATTATTGGCTTCGGCCTTAATGTTAAAAGCGGTTGACGGGGCCAGGGAGGCATCGTAAGCCGCCACACTGTCGGAAGCGGCGGCCGGGGGCAACGACGGCTTGTCCTTATAAAAAACCTTGATATTGGAGGTAACCGCTTTTCGGCTGTCTTTATCAATAGTATTAATAGTAACGGCAACATTTTTTGGTGGCGCATTTTGAGGCTGTTTGGTCTTTGTTTTGTTCGCGGTATTCTCTGCTGGTTTTACGGGTACTGCTCTTTTGTCATAGCCTGAATAGTGAAGTATCACGGTGTGGCCGCTGCCTTTTGGATACACGTTGTCCACAACCAGGTAATAGATTTCTCCTTTTTTAACCCGCAAACTCTTGCTGAATGAAGCGCCTGGTCCCGAATGAATGTATTCTTCGGTGGCTTCTTTCGACAAGCCCGTCCTACTTTTCAGGTTTTTATCGTTGCGCGAGATACAACTGCGTACCGGCTGTATTTTTTTGTCCAACACATCCTGGCAAAAATTGCGGCCATTGTATTTATAAAGAATAAAATCATAATCATCGTTGATATTTACGGGTATTACCTCCATTTCCAGCAGGGCATCGTATTTTGCCTTAAAAAAATACCAACAGGTGTTATGTTCTTTTTCAAACTCAAACAAGCTGTTCTTTGCGCCGCTGATTTCCATCAACGCACCAAATCCCGAGGGAGGATTGGTAGGCCCGAAAATAGTATCTTTTATTTCCACCGGGTTTTTACAGTCGGCATTTTCAGGCTTTATCTGATAAACGCCCTGGGCAAAACACTGTGCCGTAAAAAACAGTCCTAACAGAAAAGCACTGAATTTTTTCATTTTGTCACTTCACTAACAGCAATTTTTTTTCGCTTAATATTTTCTTCCCTTTAAAAGAAATCAGGTGGGCATAATACGTTCCAGCTTTACAATTACCGGCATCCCAAATGGCCTGTTTATCATTTTTCTCAATTCTGATCATACGCACTTCTTTACCCGATGCATCATATATCATTATTGAAGCATCTTCCGATATTGCAAACGAAAATGTAAAAGTTTTATTTGACGGGTTGGGAAATACATTCAGGTAATTGTTGGGATTACATTTTCCGGCAGAGGCAAAATAGGGCGTGCCAACGGCAAAAGTATATTCGCCCCTCCGCAGGGTGTCCACTATCAGAAACCCGACAGACGACGGCCCATAACGCGTAAAACGGGCAATACTCCAATCGGAGGTGGCATCAGGCCTGTACAGCAGGAGCAGTGAGTCGGTAGAGGCCGCAACGGGCAACAAGCCACTATCGGTATTTCCTACTGTAGCGCTCACCGACCGGTTGTATTTGAAACGCGCACGGGCAATAAAATTATCGGGAAAAATCCCATCCACTTTCCAGTAGTGATAATCCGACAGCCGGAGGATATCGGGCCGGGGCGTTTTCAGTGTGTCGGGGGCAACCCAGTTGTGCTCCACACGCAACAACACCGAATCACTGATGCTGGATACATCCACACGGCATAAGGCATAGATCAGGTCATAAGATCCTGCCGTTTTTATCACTTTGGTCATATCCGTGATGGCATCAGAAATTTTTTCGTGGTAATCCATCATCACAAAATCGGGGACAAAAGGCAACACAAATTCTTTGCTTCCGGTTTGTCCCGAAAAATGTAAGGTGTCGGAAAAAAATGTCCAGTCGTTTTTCCCGAAAGTCAGTTCTATCTTGTTTGAATTAGCAAACGCCGGAGCATGGTTTAGTTTCTGGCGCACCCATACCTTTACTCTCACCTCAGGACTGGTTTGCAGTATTTTAAATGAGTCCACTGCAAAATGCGGAAATCCCGGGCTGAATACCCACGCCTGAAAAAAATCATCCATATTGATGCCGGTGTGAATGGTTAAATAATCACGTAGGCCTGCTGAGGAAATATCTCTGAACTGATAATCGTTTAGCATGGAGGTGATGGCAGCAAAAAACACGCTGTCGCCAAGATAATTCCTGAGTGTGTGTACCACATCGGCGCCTTTGTCGTAAACCGTAGTGCTGTAAGTATATTCATCGGGTATTCCATACAGGGCGCGGTATCCACCGTCTTCCACGTGAGCAGAAAACAGCACATTATAATGGTTTTCACCAACTTTAAGCCTGTAAGCTTCGTTTCCGTATAACAACTCCCGGTAAACCGATTCGCAGTACGATGCCCAGCCCTCGTTGATCCACATATCGGCGGCAGTACTACAGGTGGTCAGGTCGCCAAACCACTGATGCGACAATTCGTGAGCATACAGCGATTCATAGGCTATATTTCCCGTTATACAAGCAAGCGGATAAGCGATATTGGTGGAATGCTCCATAGCCCCGCCGTCAAAAGGAACCCCCACATAGCCCACACGTTCCCAGCGGTAAGGACCGAAGCGTGTTTCAAAAATGGATAGAATTTGTTTCAGGTTAATA
>DAOOWO010000301.1:0-3483 GCA_035371225.1 Bacteroidales bacterium
AAACAAAACTGCCAAGACGTTCAGAAACACCCGTAGGAACTGTAATAAACAATTTCCAGACTATTGTCACCGCCGTCCCCGAGATGAGTGAGGCTATTACCCCTGCCCGGGACACCTTTTTCCAAAATAATATCAGCAATAATGCTGGTCCGAAAGAAGATCCTATCCCCGACCAAGCGTAAGATACCAAACCGTAAACAGAATCCTTAACCGTGAGGGCCAGCACAAAAGCAAGCAGGCCAACTCCCAATGTTACCAAGCGGTTGAGTGTAAGCAATTTTTTTCCACTGATTTTCTTTTTGGCCAGATTGCCGTAAATATCTTCAGTAATTGACGAGGAACTGACTATTATTTCAGAAGATGCCGTTGACATCATGGCTGAAATAGCCCCTGACAACAATAATCCGGCAATTACCGGCCCTACAAAAGTATTAATAAGTACAGGCAGAATCTTTTCGGCATCGGCTGTCAGGCTGGCGGTGTGGGATCCCAGAAAATCGTTTTTCATCAATACAAATCCCATAATCCCGATAACCAAAGCTCCTGCATAAGCAATCAAAGTCCATATCACAGCCACAACTTTAGCATCACGGATGTGCTTCTTATCTTTTATGGCCATCATGCGGGTGAGCAACTGCGGCTGGCCAGTATAACCCAACATCCAGCTCAGGCCGCTCAGAATAAGCAGCAAAGCCGGGACACCTGTTTTGCCACCTGTCAAAGAATTATAACCATTTCCGGCTTCTATCAGGGCATTACCCACATCCAGATTATTGGAAGCAACGATGAAAATCAAAATCACCGGCAGAGCCACCAGGGTTATTATCATGAGGATAGCCTGTAACACATCCGTATAAACCACGGTAATAAAGCCACCAATCATGGTATATAAAACCACAATCAACGAACCGATAATAATACCCCAGAATCCCGGGATGCCAAAAGTTTGTTCCAGAACTTTTCCGCTGCCGAAAAACTGGGCTTCCACATAAAATAAAAAGAAAAAAACCACTATGGATGAAGATAGCAGTCCAATAGTTTTTTCTGAGCCCGGGAACCGTTTGTATAAAATACCGCAAACAGTCAACGCCTGGGTTCGTTCAGCCTCCATGCGCAAACGATTACTCATCACTGTCCATATAAAAATAATCCCAATAACACACCCTAAAGCTACCCAGATGGATTGTAAGCCAATAGCAAAGGCTTCACCAGTTAGGCCAAGAATCAGCCATGCAGACTCTCCGGTGGAACGCTCTGAAAGAGCTAATGCAACTCCCGGAATTTTTTTTCCACCCAGCACATATTCCGAGTTGGTTTTGGATTTCCCCGCCGTATAGAAAGTAATTCCTATCAAAGCCAGTAAATAAAGAATAAAAACTATCAGCATAACATTATATTAATTGCTTATCTGTTCAAAAGTAATGATTAAACATTACAGGAATAAGAAACTATGTTAATTTATAAATCAATGAATGAACGAATATATAATTCCCCTGGCCAGGCATAGCCGCCCTGCTGAAACGTGTCGAAGTGGAACTCCACGATCTTAAAATAATACAAACAAATATAAATAATTATTAACTCCAAATCAAAACAATTTCCAAACCTTTCACAATAATTTTCTTGCAGGGTCAGTATGAGCGCCAATTTTCACCGTATAGCTGTCGGCAGCCTGAATATCCTTATCCGTAATCAGGTGCAGGTCAATTAATCCTCTTGGATCATGATGACCGGTGAGCATATTGTTGAGTGAGTCGAGGCATTTGCTCCAGCCATCTATCCATGTTTGCAACAATAATTTTTGTTCTTCGGTTCCCGAAAAATGTATCATCAGATCAATATCGCTGGCAGGACCGCTATTGGCATTTTTGGTGCTGCCAATCAGGAATATGGCTTTTACTCCAAATGCTTCTTTATCAACCTTATTGGCTATGGCTTCTGCCATCTGATAACGCCATTTCCAATGATTGTTGGCGTCATTGGAGGCAAATACAATAAGTTGTTTTTTCACTGTTTTTTTTAAAGTAAAAATAAAAAAAAACTCCTTCCGGAATTGAAAGGAGTCAAAAAAAAGTGTTTTCAGAGTTCTTACATTGGAACAAAACTCATCAAAATATCAATCACTGTATCCTCGTACCCTGTCCGGTAGGAAGCCCATATATACAGGCTTATTTCAGGATAGTCAGGATCCACAATAAGCATGGTCCCCACAGGAAAGCCATCAATTACACCTTCATACAAATAACCCCAGTAACCATTCAGCTTTTCAGCATCCAATACTGTTATTTCGCCAATCTCGGTCACCCTATTGCTGACCGCCCACTTATACAACGCATCCTGCATACCATCCAGGCTAAGATTTTCATTTTTACGTGGATAAATCGACAAGGTGATATTATCATTCTTCCCCGACCACCTGGTTTCACTTGATTCTGAAACTACAAAATCGGTAGGTACCTGGAATTTTGTTTTGTAGAAATCCCAATTGTACGTTTTCTTTTGCGCGGACACATCGGTAACAGTCCCAATTAGAATTATGGCCAAAAGCAGAATCAAAGGATACTTTTTACATTGTTTCATAAAATTTAGGGTTTAATTTTTCTTTAATTAATAAATTTTTCAAAACAAAATTAAGTATTACTCTGCAAAATTACAAGCCAGCAAAAAAAATATTTTTCACAATATGAATTCATTATGTTCCCCAACTCATATTGGCGTAAAACTGGTAAGGATATTAAGCACATCAGCTTCAGAACCAGCTTTATAATGAAGAAAAATATAGAAAGTTATAAGCGGATAATCGGGATCTTTCAAAATCATGGTTTCCACAGAATAGTCATCTACCACTCCTTCAAATAAATACCCACTATAACGGTTTAGTTTTTCCGGATCAATTTCGGTCCCTTCATCCATATTTTTCACTCCATTGCTTACAGTCCAGTTGTACAGCGCCGTCTTAAGGGCATCACCCGAAAGATTCTCCCCTTTACGGGGATAAATGCTCAGCGTGATGCTGCTGTTGTGACCTATCCACATATTGGCAGTAGCCTGATCGACTTTGAAATTCTCCGGGACTTTAAATTTTATTTTATAGGAATCCCATGAATAAGGTTTCAATTGTGCGGAAACACCAGTTGTGATAAAAGCAAAGAAAAATAACAACAGAACTTTTACTGAGTAAAAAGTGATTTTTTTCATGCCAATGGTATTAATTTTGAGAATTGTAAAGATACAAATATTATTCCAAAAAGTAAGATTTCTACATGCAGGGCAATTAATGCGCTTCATAGAAAATACTCCAGAACATTCTCTATAATACTTAGCGCTTAATTTACTGTATATTAATTACTTATTAAATTATTTCAATTCACCACAGCAGATTACCCTGAACGGTGGCTGAGACCCTCGAAGCCACCGTGTTTTTAGTGCCATCGCGCACGCCTTGCAACAATCGTACTGCTGCTTTCAATTTTCCTGTTACCA
>DAOOWO010000302.1:0-3478 GCA_035371225.1 Bacteroidales bacterium
CACCCAGCTTGCACTGATGCGCATCAGCATTGCCTGCATTTTTCTTATTCCTTTTACACTGCTTTCCATAAAAAAAATCAACAGGAAAAAACTCGCTTACATAGCGTTGGTGGGCATCATAGGCAATGGCATCCCGGCCTTTCTGTTCGCAAAAGCCCAAACCGGCATCGACAGTTCGCTTGCGGGCATCCTCAACTCATTAACGCCCTTGTTTACCCTGATAGTCGGCCTGTTTTTTTTCAGTTATAAGGCACGGTGGATCAACATCAGCGGTGTATTTATCGGACTGGCCGGCACTGTGGGCCTGATGAGCATCAGCGGCAACCAATCGCTGGACGTAAACTTTAGTTATGGCTTGTACATAATTTTGGCAACAGTGCTTTATGCTGTCAACCTTAACATCATAAAAAAATACCTGGCCAACACCGACCCGGTAACCATTACAGCCTTCGCCTTTCTGATCATCGGCATTCCCGCACTATTATGTCTACTATTTTTTACCGATTTTTTATCTGTTGTATCCTCGCAGGCCGGGGCGCTGGAAGGGTTGGGATACATAGCCATCCTGGGCGTTTTTGGTTCGGGGCTGGCGGTCATATTGCATAACAAGCTGATAAAAACTTCCGGTGTTTTGTTTGCCGCCTCGGTAACCTATTTGATACCCATAGTGGCCGTGTTGTGGGGCATTGCCGATGGCGAAGCCTTTGAGCCGGCATATCTTTTCTGGATAGCGCTAATCCTGCTTGGGGTTTTTATGGTAAACCACCTTAATGGCAAAAACAAACCCACAAAGACTGCCGGAGAATAAAAAGCGCAAAATAAGCACACATAAAAACAGGTCACCTGTTGAAAACCAAAAAATTTTACCTTATTTTGCAGCTTACAAAAAATGTCTCATTTCTATGCAGGAATATAAGATTTGCAACCGATGCATCATGGACACTTCCGACCCGGAAATAGTCTTCGATGAAAATGGCTATTGCAACCATTGCACCAAAGCCATAAAACTCCTCAACACCCCACCCGTTTCCCTCAAAGCGGAAGAAAAAGCCAAAAGCCTTCAGGCATTAGTAGAAAAAATAAAATCGGGCGGCAAAAACAAAAAATACGACTGCATCATCGGTGTGAGCGGCGGCGTGGACAGCACCTTCGCAGCCTATTTTGTGAAAAAAAACGGTTTGAATCCGCTGGCCGTCCATCTCGACAACGGCTGGAATTCCAGAATCGCGGTTACCAACATCGAAAAAACCCTTAAAACGCTGAATATTGATTTGTACACCCACGTGATTGACTGGGAAGAGTTTAAAGATTTACAATTATCTTTTCTAAAAGCTTCCACGCCTGATTCTGAAGTACCTTCGGATCATGCTATTACTGCGCTGCTCTATAAGGTGGCCGCCCAACACGGTGTAAAATACATACTTGCCGGAACCAATATCACCTCCGAATCCATTTTACCCAAAGCATGGTCGCAAGGTCACAGCGACTGGAAATATATCCATTCGCTTCAAAAACAATTTGGTACAGCCCGGCTGAAAACCTTTCCGCACTATGGCATACTGCGCTTGTTTTACTACATCGTCATCCGCAAAATCAAATATATCAGCATTTTAAATTACACGGATTATGCTAAAGAAGAGGCCAAGAAACTTCTTGTCAGCGAGCTGGGCTGGGAAGATTATGGCGGCAAGCATCACGAGTCGGTTTATACCCATTTTTACCAATCGTACCTCCTGCCCAAAAAGTTTGGTTTCGATAAGCGCAGAGCGCACCTTTCGAGCCTCATCATGGCCGGCCAGATAACGCGCAGTGAAGCCCTTGAAGAGATGAACAAACCTTCCATCAGCCACGAAATGGCCCGTTCGGAAGAAGAATATGTCATCAACAAATTCGGATTAACACGCGAATCATACGACCGTATTATGCAAAAATCTCCCAAAACCTTTCATGACTACCCCTCCTACTTCAACTCGTTTTATTATAAGTTTTTCTTTAAAATTTATAAATCACTGGGTGTTTTTGGAGTGAAGAAAACTGATTTATAGCTATCATCTGCATTTCCTTTGTCAACGTTGAATTGTAATGGGTTAATAGGTTGATTTTAGAAAAATAATCAATATCAATGAAAAAATGTTTTGTCATATTAGTATCAATATTTTTCTCCATTGAACTCAGCGCCCAATATTTGTGGACACAGAAAGCAAGTTTACCCGGACCTGGCCGCTATGGTGCAGTTAGTTTCGTGATTGGCAGCAAGGCATATATCTGTAGCGGGACAGGCAATGACATTCTTAATTTTCAGGATATGTGGGAATATGATAAAGCCACCGACACCTGGACGCAAAAAGCGAACATGCCCGGCATATCACGAAGGAGAACCAATATTGAGGTGGTAAATGGGATTGCCTACATGATGGGAGGAGTTCATTGGAATGGCGGATCCGGGAACAATACAATATTATCTGATTTTTGGTCATACGATCCCACATCCGATACCTGGACGCAAAAAGCAGACCTCCCTTTTGGGGCTTTTGGTGCAGGAATAAGTTTTTCGATAGGCAGTGAAATTTATTTCGGAATCGGATTAGATCAAAATCAGACCCAGCAGAGCATCTGGTGGATGTACAATACCCTTACTGACACCTGGACACAGAAAACAAGTTTTCCAGGCAGCACAAGAGTACATGGGGCGAGTTTCAGAAGCAAAGACAGATTTTTCTTTGGATTAGGCATTACCACCGGCTCCGTACTTTGTGATGACCTATGGCTGTATAACGCTTCCACGGACACCTGGATTCAAAAGGCCGATTTTCCGGGTGGGGGGTTATATGATGCGGCCAGTTTTTATGTCGGGGATAACGGATATATAGTTGGCGGTTACGCCTCAGGACAGTATAAAAAGGCTGTCTGGGAGTATAGTTATAATTCGGATAACTGGACATATGTAGGGGATTATACCGGTGGGTTCAGATGTGATAATACCGGCTTTAGCATCGGAATTACCGGCTATTGCGGATTTGGGGTATCCGATATCAACAACTATAATACTGATTTATGGGAATTTACACCAAATTCAACAGGAATTATTGAAAATCATCCCGGGCAGGTTCCCAGCCTTGTTTTTCCTAACCCGGCATATAACTTCATAACTGTTGTATCCGACAACATTCAAAAAATAGAAATATGTGATATTTCAAATAATAAGTTGGTCATGGAAAATTATAAGAATGAGAATAAAATAACCCTAAATACTAATTCTTTTCCCAACGGTTTGTATTTTATCACAATAGTAACTGGGTCAGAAATAAAAACACAAAAGTTTGTAAAATTCTGATACCGGCCATTTATATTGTAATATCAACAGGCTGGCCAAAGTATTATTTTTCCATTAAAACAAAAATCCAATAAGGTACTTTAGGCGAAACAATCATATTGAAAGCGTCGAAGAGAAAAGCGAGCGGGTGGAACTTATAATTAT
>DAOOWO010000303.1:0-3475 GCA_035371225.1 Bacteroidales bacterium
CATATTTCATCTTTTGAATGTCCTGCTGGTATTTGTGTTTATCCGGCTGATATCTAAACGCACAGAGATTGCAGCTTTTGTGTCGCTGCTGTTTGGCATACATCCCATGCATGTGGAGTCGGTGGCCTGGATTTCTGAACGTAAAGATGTTTTGTACACTTTCTTTTTTATGCTGTCGCTGATACAGTATTTTTATTATGTTACCAAAAGTGAGTCGAAGCGAAAGCATTATATTCTTGTCTTGGTATTTTTCTTTTTGTCGCTACTGTCGAAGTCTGCGGCTGTGTCTTTGCCGGTGGCTCTTTTCGTGGTGGATTATTATCTGAAGCGGAAGCCAAATCGCAAATTGATACTTGAGAAACTGCCTTTTATAGGTTTATCCATTGTGTTTGGGCTGCTTGCGATTTTTTCTCAATCCGAAAAAGGCGCTATTCAAGACCTGACACCGATGTTCAACCTCTTCGAACGCTTGCTGATAGTGTGTCATGGTGCTATGACTTACCTGTGGAAACTCTTTGTCCCGGTAAATCTGGGCGCCATGCATCCCTATCCCGACAAGCTTGACGGCATGTTCCCGCTAATATACTACATCGCGCCTTTCGTAGTATTGCTGGTTGTGGCAGGTATAGTTTATTCAAGGAAATACGGCCGGCACTATATTTTTGGTGCGTTATTTTTCTTTGTCAACATTGCCCTGGTGCTGCAGATAGTTCCCGTGGGTGGCGCTGCTATGGCCGAACGATATACTTATGTGCCTTACATCGGCCTGTTTTTTATTCTTGGGAAATTATATGATAACGTGATTCGGAGCACGGGCACTGTGTCTCGGCGCATGAAACCCTTGTTGACTGTTGTGGTGCTGCTTTTTATTATATTTTTATCTGTGCTCACATTTGCACGTATTGGCAAATGGAAAAATGGCGAGGTACTCATGCGCGACCTCACAAAAGTATATCCCTACCTGCCTTTTGCATATAACAATCTTGGATATTATTATTATCACTGGGAAAAAAATTACGACAAAGCGCTTCGGGAATATACTACGGCAATAAAGGCTGATTCAAATTACTACCAGGCATGGAGCAACCGTGGGGTGGTGTATAATAATATGGAAAAACACGAAGAAGCAGTTCGTGATTTTACTATCTGTTTGTCACTGGATCCCGGAAACAACGATGGGCTCATTGGTAAGGCCAACTCGTTGAGTGCCTTGTTGCGTTTTGAGGAAGCACTGCCTTTTTATAATCAGTATTTACAGAAAAAACCGGGTGATGCCAATGCAGTGCTGAAGAGGGGCACTGCCAATGTGCAATTGGGCAGGTATGAAGAGGCGCTGGCCGACCTGGAAAAGAGCAAAGAACTCAAGCCCGATAATTACGAAGTATATTATTGGCTGGGATTATATTATTACAAAACGGAGCATTATGCCGCTGCGCTCGAAAACCTTGATAAATCAATAAGTCTGAATCAAAAGAAATCAGATATCTATTCGTGGAGGGGGCTGGCACGTTATAAGTTGAAACAGCTCGATGGCGCTATTGAAGATTATACGGTTGCTATTCGGATGAATCCTGATGATGCTGCGGCTTATGTGAACAGGTCTGTTGCCCATTACGACAAAGGCAATTATTCCAAGGCCTGGGAAGATATTAACACTGCCGGACGAATGCGTTACCCGCTCGACAAGCCCTATTTCATGAAATTAGAAGCCATCGTGATGAAAAATAAAAAGTAATTGCAGGTTTGCCTGGACATGAGGCAGTGCAAGAGTACTGCACTCTCAGGCCATTTTATACACCATGGAATTAATATTCATTCCGGCACCCACGGAGGCAAAAACTATAGTGTCGCCGCTATCGATACAGTGAGATGGTAGTTTTCCTTTCAGGATGAGGTCGAGCAGGGTGGGCAGTGTGGCCACCGAAGAATTGCCAAGCCATGAAATGGACATCGGCATAATGTTGGCGAGTACTTCTTTCAGGCCGAATAAACCGAACAGCCTTTTTAATATGGCATCATCCATTTTGCCATTGGCCTGATGTATCAGTATTTTTTTTATGCTACTAAGGGATATGCTGCATTTTTCCAGACATTCTTTAATGGCCAGGGGTACGGTTTCGAGTGCATACTGATAAAGTTTCCGGCCATTCATCTTGAGAAACAAATTGTCTTTGGGATTGAAGTCTGGATTATTGGATTTCCCCATAAACAGCATATTTGCGTATAATAAGGTGTCCGACCGCGTATTATGAGCCAGGATTCCTATGGGTTCGGGACATTCTCTGGCTTCAAGTACGGCAGCTCCGGCTCCATCAGCGTAAATCAGGCTGTCCCGGTCGTGCGGATCAGAAACCCTTGACAATACTTCAGCTCCTATTATCAGGATTTTTTTTGCATCTCCTGAACGTATATAATAATCAGCCTGTATCATAGCCTGCAGCCAGCCAGGGCATCCAAAAGGCAGGTCGTAAGCCACTGTTTTGGGGTTTTGTATTGCCAGCTTATGTTTTACGCGGGCAGCAAGGCAGGGTACAATATCGGTCCTGTTGGTATTGGCTTTTATGTCCCCAAAATTATGGGCAACAATGATGTAATCCAGGTTTTCCTTGTCAATGCCGGCTGTCGTGATGGCTTCAGCGGCTGCATAAAAAGCAATATCAGACGTAACCAGGTCGCCGGTAACGTAACGTCTTTCATCAATAGTTGTAATTTCCTGAAATTTGTCAATAATTTCCCGGTTGGTATTTTTGAGTTTTACACCTTCAAAATCAAAAAAATCGTGATGAATAAAATCTTCATTGCTGACTTTCCTTGATGGGACATAACTTCCGGTACCTGTTATTATGCTATGGAATATTTGATTCATAATTGATAGTTTGTTGGTTAATGATATCTATCTTAATTAGGCCATAATGAGTAGCATGATTTTTTCATTATAGATTGATATATTAAATCATAAATAATTTGTAAAGATAATAAATTTTTCTGAAAAATGAATTGGACCAGGTTAAGCCTGGAAGTAATTATGGTGTTTGATCCTGTTTTCCAGGGGGCAACAGGTAAATTATAATTCGATATATTTTTTAAATAAAAGCTGTAAATAAGCTTTTCCTTGCCTCTGAATTTTTTGGGGATTGCAACCTTCAATTTTTATTTTCACATTCGAAACGGCTTTGAGGTTGTGATCATAGATGATGTCTGCGCTGTCAGTTATAAAACCAAAACCATCATCAAAGGCGTAAAAGGCAAAATCAGGGCTGTACCTGTTCATGACATTTTTACCCCAGGCGAAGCCGGCATTGTTAATTTTCAACTGTGCAAGCAGAGTGGGTGCAATATCTACATGCGAGATTATTTTTGCGGATGTTTTTCCCTTATATTCAGGCTTTAATGCACCACCATACAATAATAGCGGAATGTGATGACGTTCCGGTACGTTATAGGCCCGTTCCAGGGGATGTTTATGGGCGTGATC
>DAOOWO010000304.1:0-3473 GCA_035371225.1 Bacteroidales bacterium
GGGATTTAGTAATCATAGCAGGGCACAAATTACGGAACGTTATCAGGCCATAAGCGCTTATATCTTCAACTTTGCCAAAAATGTCCAATGGGAAAACGAAGAGAGTATTAAGGAATTCCATTTCCATGTGTTAGGCGATGACAAGAACATAATTGCCGAACTAAACAGGCTGTCGCAGATAAAAACCATCAGGGATAAACCTATAATCATTTCTTCATCAAAAACGCTTAAAGAAAAAGATATCGCCCGGGCTCATCTGATTTTTGTAACTCAAAAAAACAAAGATCTCGTTGCTGGCCTACACAAAAAAATTGAGGGGAAAAACATCCTTTTAGTCAGTGACGGATGCGATGACAAAAACATTATCATGATTAACTTTTATGATTCGGAGGAAGAAACTCTTAATTTTGAAATCAATAAAAACAACCTGGCCCGGCATTACTTTACAGTTCTGCCGGAAATGATTCTCACCGGAGGCGATATCAGTGAAATAAGAGATCTTTACTATAAGGACCAGCAAACACTTCGCAACCTTCAGCAGGAAATAAATACCCTGAGTTTCACTGCCAAAATGCTGGAAAACAACCTTGAAAATAAATCCATAGAAATAAAACATAAAAAAGACAGTCTTAATCAGCAAACCAGGGGCTTGCAAAAACAGCAGGAGATACTCAATGAACAAACCCTTTTGATAAGTCAGCAAAAAAAAGATCTCGCATCACAGCAGCAGCAGATTCTGACACAGCAGCGGATATATCAACAACAATCGAGGGAATTACTCACGCAACGGTCATCACTTGAAGAAGGAAAAAAACTCCTGTCCAACCAAAACATAGAAATTTCAAGGCAAAAAACAGAAATAAAACAACAGCAATCGGAAATAGTCTCACAAAAATTAACCCTTAACACCAAGGAAACAGAAATTGCAAGACAGCGAAAATTAAAAATTTTGTTTTTAGTGATTTCGTTATTGATTGCAGCCTTGGTGGGAACTATACTATATGCATACAGGAACAAACACAAATTGAATATATTTCTTGAAAAGAAGGTGGCTGAACGCACCCATGATTACGACCTTGCCAACCAGCAATTACAAAAAGAACTGGCTGAACGAAAACTTGCCCAGGAAGCCCTGGCCAAATCCGAAGAACGGTTTCGCTCCACCCTAGACAACATGCTGGAGGGCGGACAGATAATAAGTTTCGACTTCCGCTACCTTTATGTCAACAAAGCTGTCACCATACAGGGCCGCAAAAAGAAAGAAGAACTGTTGGGCTATACGATGATGGAGGTTTATCCCGGCATTGAAAATACTGCAGTTTTTCCGGCTATAAGAAAGTGCATGAAGGAAAATGTCTCACAACACCTGATCAATGAGTTCATCCATGCCGACGGCTCTGTCGGGTGGTTTGAGTTAAGTATCCAGCCGGTTCCTGAAGGGGTTTTTATCCTGTCATATGATATTACACAACGCCTGTTGGCAGAAAATAAAATCCGAAAACTCAATGAAGAGCTGGAAGAAAAGGTGGCTAAACGCACGGCACAACTGGCAAATGCCAACAAAGAACTGGAAGCTTTTGCCTACTCGGTGTCGCATGACCTACGGGCGCCTTTGCGCGCCATCAACGGATTCAGCAAAATCCTCTCCGAAGATTATGCAAAAATAATCGACGATGAAGGCAAAAGATTGTGCGGCATCATTCAGAGTGAAGCCAACCGGATGGGGCAACTTATTGACGATCTGCTGGCCTTTTCGCGGCTCAGCCGTTCATCGATGCAGGTGACACTAACAGATATGACAGACATGGTCCGCCAGATTTTTGATGAAGCAAAAGAACAATACCCTGACAATAAGATTAACTTTCATCTGTCGGAGCTCCTTCCTGTATCAGTGGATGCAAACCTCATACGGCAGGTGTGGATTAACTACCTTTCCAATGCCCTGAAATTTTCTTCAAAAAAAGAAATTATAGAAATTGAGGTCGGTTGTTATAAAAATTTGGGAGAAATCATTTATTTTGTAAAAGATAATGGCGCCGGTTTTGACATGAATTATGTAAATAAATTATTCGGGGTCTTTCAAAGGCTTCACAATATAAATGAATTTTATGGCACAGGAGTGGGCCTGGCTATTGTACAGCGCATCATCAACAGGCATGGCGGAAAAGTTTGGGCTGAAGGCGAGGTCAATAAAGGAGCAACGTTTTATTTTTCCTTACCCGATAAGATATAACATTATGAATAAAATTTGTATTGACATCCTCCTTGTTGAGGACAACCCCATGGATGCAGAGTTAACCATCCGGACACTAAAAAAACACCATCTGGCAAATAATATATATACTGTTACGGATGGAGAACAAGCATTAAATTATCTTAATTGCCGTGGCGAATTTGCCGAACGGGAAAAAACCTGCCCACGGGTAATATTTCTTGATATCAAACTGCCCAAAATTAACGGGCTTGAAATTCTAAAACTGATTAAAGCAAATGAAACCCTGCGAAACATACCTATTGTCATGCTGACATCGTCTGCTGAAGATCCAGATATAGAAGCGGCTTATGCATTGGGGGCCAACAGTTATGTAGTCAAGCCGGTTGACATAAATAGTTTTACCGAAACCATCAATAATCTCGGCATGTACTGGCTTGGAATTAATCAACCCCCGAAACATTAAAATCATGAAAGATCATTATAAAATTCTAATCGTAGAAGACAATCCTCTGGATGCCGAACTCGCCCGAAGAGAAATCCGTCAAGTTTTAAAATCCGTAGAATTTGTTGAATTATGCACCGAGGATAAATTCCTTGAGTCGATTGAAAATTTCAAACCCGATATCATCGTTTCAGATTTCAGCATGCCGAATTTTGACGGGATGTCGGTGATAAAACTGACAAAAAAATACGCTCCCCTGACCCCTGTTATCATTTTCACAGGGTCGCTGAATGAAGAAACGGCTGCAGAAACAGTAAAAGCCGGCGCCGTTGATTATGTCCTGAAAGACCACAACATCAGGTTGCGACAGGCGATACAATACGCTTTGGATAAAAAACAAATGTGGCAGGAACGCCTCGACGCAGAAGAAAAGTTACGCATAAGTGAAGAACGTTTCCGTATACTTTTTGAACTCGCTGCCGACGGCATACTTAGGATTTCCGCTGATGGGAAAATTATTGATATCAACCATAGCGGAATGCAATTAACCGGTTGCAACAAATCCGAAGTATTGAAAATGAACATTGCGGACTTCTTTGAAAAAGAAGAACTTGAAAAAAAACCCATACGCTATGATTTACTCCGTAAAGGCCAGGCAATAAAAATCGAAAGGACATTGGCCCGCAAAGATGGAAGCACCTGCATTGTTGAAATGCACTCAAAGATGATGCCCGACACTACAATCCAGAGTATTGTCAGGGGTATCACGCAGCGAAAAAAAGTTGAAAAGGAATTAAGAGAAAGCGAAGAACGATT
>DAOOWO010000305.1:0-3465 GCA_035371225.1 Bacteroidales bacterium
TAATTCGAGTATAAATTCTATTGATGTAGCCAGGTTAAGGACTAAAATTGGCCAACCATACAATCCTTCGGTGAACTTTCCAAAAGGGAACTGGGTGGCTTTTGATACTCTGATAACGGTTTCTGGTGCCAACCTGAATGTTACCCTGAAAACTATTTGTTATGGCGATTACGATGCCTCAAGCAGCAAATATCAGGATTCGGCAACAAACTGGAGTATGACGAAAACATTGCCTGATGACGAAATCATTATTGCCGGTGATGAGATGATAGTGAAGCCTAAGCAGGATTTGCTGGAAATTCCTTTGCGGATCAGCAATAAAGTAAAGGATATTGCAGCCATAGGCCTGGAGTTAAATTATCCCGCTACTGATTACAAACTGCGGGCGGCTTTTATGCCATCAATTCATGCCAAAGGCGGTGCTCTTCAAATTAATCCCTCTTTGGAAGAGGTTATTGCCAGCAATGACGACCTGCTTGTTACTGATGAAAACGGGAAAATCAGGGTGGTTTTTGCCACTACTGATTTTTTTGATATAAAGGCCAATGACCAACTTATTACGTTTGTATTTGAACCGCTGAAAGACCTGCCTGCAGGAATACTTGAATTTGATCTGACAGGAACGGGTATTATTGGAAATCAATATGGCGGAGAAATTACGGATGCCTTTTTGTTGATGCCGAAGATTTTTATACAAGGAGACGACTCACCTGTAATGGACTTGGGCATCAGCAGATTCCCGAATCCTTTTAGCGAAAATGCCACAATAGTTTACCAAATTCCTTATGATGGAAAGGTAACTCTGCAGGTGTATAATGTGTTGGGAAAACTTGTGGCAGAAATGAAAAATGATCTTCAGCCAAAAGGAAAACATACGGTGGTGTTTGATGCAGAAGGGCTTCCATCAGGGTTATATTCTTTTAAAGTGGTGTTTGATGCCGGTAATAACACAGAAAGCAAGGTGATAAAATTGATTCATTGATTTATTACTCTGTGGCCACTTATGCGGGTTCAGTGTAATAGTAAAAAAATTGACAGAGCGAAACAAAGTAAAACAGAGAGTTACACAGAGCCCTTTTTGAGAAAACCTCAAAGGTTAAATTACGCTATAGGTTCTTTGGGCTTGACTTTTTCCCACGGTCCTATATCATATTTCTTTATCATCTGCCGGTAAGTATCGGCATCCCTGATAATTTTTTTGATGTGATTGTGATAGCTGGTCATGGAGAGTATATGCGAGAATCCCATATCGGTAGCCACTTTTTTGTTCAGGATCAGTGAAATCATATAATTATAGAATTTCCGTTTGTAAGGCTCAGATTTAAAGGCATACTCTTTGAAAAGTTTTGCCAGCAGTTTGATAACAAAGCCTGCGCCAGGTTTCCCATCATTGTATGGTATGTGGAAGTAACCGTCACCAAAAAGCACTTTTGCCTTTTTATACAATGATTCAAAAGAATATATTTTGGTAAGCGTTTCGAGGTACTTGTTAAACAAATCAATCTGCGACATCTTATAATAATGGATACAAGGGAACAACCCGCCCATCATATCGGTGTCGATATCGTACATGCGGCCTTCGGCGGTAAGCCTTTTTTGTAGCTCCGAACCGTAAGGTGCACCGAGAATATTAAAATTTACATAAGAAAGTCCTGTGCGTTGTGTAAACTCATACAAGCGGTCAAATTCTTCTGCGGTATCATTATCAAAACCAATCACAAAAGAGGCTGTAATATGAATGCCATGGGAATGTATTTTTTTTATAGCCTCTTCATAGATAAGGGCGTCGCGGTTTTGTTTCTTTTTGGTTTCGAAAAGACTGCTTGCATTTAATGATTCAAAGCCTATAAGGATATTAAAACACCCGGCGTTGTTCATTTCGGTGAGTAATTCTTCTTCTTTGGCAATTTCGATACTCGACATGCAGCCCCATGAAATTTTCAGCGGAAGGAGCGCTTCCATTAATTCATGGGCGTAACGTTTATTGGCGGTGAGGTTATCATCCACAAACAGCATTTTTTTTACAGGCAGGGACGTTATTTCTTTCACTACATTGGAAATTTCGCGGTAACGCATTTTGTGCCCGAAGAGGTTGGTGACAAGACAAAACTCGCATTTGTAAGGGCATCCGCGCGAAACCTGTATTCCTACCTGAAACACCTTTTTCATATCAACTAAATCCCAGCGGGGGATGGGTATTTACTTAAAATCGACGTATTCGCCCGAGTTGTATATTTTTTGTAATGCTCCCTGTTCAAAATCTTGCAGGCATTTTTGCCATGCTTCTTCTGCTTCGCCAATAACAACAGCATCGGCATGTTTAATGGCTTCGTCGGTCATAAAAGACACGTAAGGCCCTCCGATAATTACTTTTACTCCTTGAGACCTGTACCAGTCACCAATTTCGTAGGCTCTTTTTGCTGTGGTAGCCAGTGTGGATATGCCCACTATTTCAGGAATTTCTTCGGGCAAAGGTTCAAGTTCTTCATCTATGATACGCACCTCGTATTCGGGGGGAGTGATAGCTGCAATCATAGGCAAGGCCAGGGATACCATAAACTTTTTTTTGCCCATCATTTTGCAGAGCTCGGTCTGTCCGTAATAATTTACATATTTCTGGCCGGGCATAACCAGGAAAATTCTTTTTTTGCTGTGTGTTTTTCCGTCAGTCATAATAATCAATAATATCGGAGTGAAAAACCTGCCTGCATGAATTTGCTGACTTCGGTAACAAAACTTAATATCAGGTCGTTGGGAGCAAGCTTTTCTTCCCTCAAAATTTTATCGAGGCAGATAAATACCATGGGCGGGCCCACATAACCCATATCGTTCATTCGTGTGTAAAGGGTGTCTTTTTTTATTCCGAGTTGTCCGCATTCTTCGATAATCATATCGGCAATGTGTTTTGACGGGAAGTTGACCTGGAAGAATCTTAATGTACTGACGTCGATAGCATTTTTTTCAATCATACGTTTCAGGCCTTTGTAAAACACTGAGCCGTCGTCATCATGAAAATGCAGACGCAGTTGTTCGTTAAACATCTGTGCCAGGTGATGATCGCCTTTTTCAAACTCTTCTTTCGGGTTTTGCCAGTATGCGGGGCGATTGTTGAGCATTGCCGCGGGTTTTTTTCCCCCGACAGACTCTATAAATACGTTTTCGACGAATAATCCTTTTTGATCTGTGGCTTTTTGAAGTACCAGTGCTCCTGCGCCATCACAAAGGAAATATCGTAAAAACAACTCTTCTTTTTTCAGTAATGGCTGATTATAATATTCAGCTATTAGCTCAGAGGATGACATCCCGGAAGAAACCACCAGGGCATTATCATATCTGCCGGATCGGATAAAATCGCTGGCTATTAGCAGGGCTTTGTAGGCGGAGGTACAGTTTGCGTGTATCGATACTTCGGCACAGTACTCAATGCCAAGAGCTTCCTGTATCCTAACGCTGGCCGTAGGCATC
>DAOOWO010000306.1:0-3458 GCA_035371225.1 Bacteroidales bacterium
CAACATTTTGATATTTCATGAATGGTTTTTTGTTTTTAATAATTAAGTTCTATTAATGAATCAGGCACTTCAAAGATATAAAAACTATTGTGAGCAAGTTTGTCCAAAAAACGCGTTATGGGTTTTCAAATGCGTAAACAACAAAGAAAATGCAACCATAACAAAAGATTTTAGCGGGAACCATTTCTAATTCGGCATGCCTGATGCAAGCAGGGATAAACACATCAGAAGTTGCAAAAACAAAGATAACCGTCTTTGGGTAAAACATTATTTTTTATCATGTTCCACCCACACCAGGTCGGCCGTTTTGTAACCCAGACCTTCCGCGGTTTTCAGATAGTTTTGTTTGATGTCATCGGGAATGGTGGTTTCGCGCGAGAGTATCCAAAGGTATTTTAAGTTTTTGCCGGCAATGAGGGCATATTTGTAATCCGGATCTAATCCTATCACATTATAGCCAGAGTAGAAAGGGCCGAAGAAAGAAACTTTCAGCATGGCCACATCTTTATCGCCAGCAAATTTCGCCTTACCTATGGCTTGTTTCCACTCATTTGTCTTTGTATTAAAACCTTTGTTATCCACCTTGATCTTGCCGTCATCTCTTAATGAATACTCAGCAGTCGTATTGTTTAAGTTACGCTCATATTTAAAATCCAGCCGGGCAATTTCATACCACTTTCCAAGATATTTATTCACGTCAAAAGGCTTAACGGCAACTGCGCCATCGGGAATTGTTGAACAGGAACTAAACATAAGCATAATTTTTAATGTTAAACAAACAACACATAATTTATGTATTTTTTTCATTGCGGTTTTTTTGATAAAGCTAAAAAAATTTTTGTACAAAATATTATATAACACAAAATTTTATTAACCTTAAACTAATTTTCCACAAAGCATTATCGGTAAAAAAGTCTACTTTTGTCGCCTGTAGCGGCATATTCAGCGTGAAGACACTTAAAAAAATCAGCGGTACCGGATTGTTGGCACTTTGGCTTTTTATTGGGGTGGCAAATGCCCAGATCGTCAACGTGGAATCGCAACGCATGCAAAACGACAGCATAAAACTGGCAGGCCATGCCGGCGCTTCGTTTTCGTATCAGCAAAACAACGAAAAGGTACTGATGCAGTTGAGCACCTCGGCGGCGTTGCAGCTAAGGTCGAAAAGCCTGAAGGATGTGTTTTTAATGTTGGGCAGTTATGAAATTTCAAAATCAAACAGCAACACCCTCACGAATGCGGGCTTTGCCCACCTGAGGTACACCCGGAAGTTTAACAGCTATTTCCGGTGGGAAGTTTTTATGCAATACCAGAGCAATCCTGTGTTGTTGCTTAAAATGCGGCTGCTTGCCGGTACGGGGCCTCGTTTCAAGATTTTAAACAAGCCGGGACTGAAATCAAGTTTAGGCACTCTTTATATGTTTGAGCACGAAAAGACAGACGAAACTGTTCCTGAAACGCACAACCATCACAGGATTTCGGCCTATTTTACCTTTACCTGGTCGTTGCCAAAAAAAATAGGGGAATTTAGTACAATAACCTATTATCAGCCAAGGATAGACTATTTCAACGACTTTAGGATAACCAACCAGACGGCGCTGAGTTTTGGTTTGGGAAAACACATTGCTTTTGTGGTGGGCATGCGGTACCTATACGATGCTTTTCCCCCGGAGGGAGTAATCCGGAATTCTTTTAGCAGCGAAATGGGAGTAAAAGCAAATTTTTAACAGGGACGCCGATGAGCCTTAGTGAAAAAACTAAAGGCTTCCGAAACAACATTCAGAAGCCTATATAGTGTACCCGAGGCCGGAATCGAACCGGCACGAGTGTAACCTCATCGGTTTTTGAGACCGACGCGTCTACCAATTCCGCCACTCGGGCAAGTGGTTAAAAGAACAATTAAAATGAGTGGCAAAAGTAATGAATTGTTTTTAAGTAACAAAAAAATAAAACAAGCTTAGAAAAAAAAGACTTATATTTTTTGTTGCAGGATAAGTTTTTTTAGCCATTTTTTGCCACTTCCTGACTTGAAATATTTTTCCCTTTTACGCGCATTTTCCCGGCTTGAATGGCTCTCTGAATAAATAAGCTCAAAAGGAATATAAGCTTTTGTACTTCTGTTCCGGCCCATATTATGCTCATCAATCCTTCGTACTATATTATTCGTCATCCCCACATAAATATAGTCATGCGAAATACTTTTAATCGCATAAACAATAATGGGCAGGGCAGAATTCATAAAAAATCAGGTGAAATAATATCTGAAAAATGATTTGGCTGAAAGTAATATTTTTATAATTTTTGAGACCAACGCGTCTACTAATCCTGCCTGCCAAGTGCTTGGCACGCAGGCAGGTCCGCCACTCGGGCAAGTGGTTTATATGAACTTTTTTTAAAGACCTGACTTCGACACTTTCATTTCATTTGCTTTTCAAGCTTCTGATATTTAATGCATTAAAGATAAATAGTGTCAAAAATGGGTGTCCCGACCATTAAATGGTACTGCTGTTTCTTCATCTAGAGAATTTTGGGAAAGGAAACAGTTCATCTTGGTGAACTTTTATTGTTTGACATAATAGCTTGCCTTACAAAACTTAATAATAACTCAACTTTCTAAAGTCTGTAATTCCCCAAGGATTATTATAAAGTAAAAAAAAGCAGTAGCTGATTGCTAATGATCAAAATGTTATTTTATTACTGCAAAACAGTAACCGTGGGGTGGTTTGGAAATCTGCTGGTGTCAGGGAGTTGCCCGTGTTAAATATGGTCACCAAGACAGTTTTCGCCATATATTTTCTTGTCTGCAAGCTGGCGGATTTGCTGCTTTTTTACCTGTCCCGTACACGAACCTGTCCCGCACCGAAGGTCGGGAGTATCGGGGATAAAGCAAAAAGCAGAAGATATCAAACCCATCCTAACAAAGTTTAATTTTTTATAAGTTGTTCATTGGTGCCATTGCTAACGATTGTATGTTTCCATTCAGGGTAACTATTTGTTCATGTAACTTTTTTCCGGAAAAAAAGTTACCAAAAAACCTTGTCAAAACGAATGCTTCCCCCCGCCCTCATCAAGACGGGAAAATCATGCAAACGAGTGCCTGAAATGGCCATCAACTGACAAGAACCTGTTGCCGAAATTTTTGGGAAGGAAAAAGTATATGTGTTCATCAACGCATAGTGCAGGCCATTTCAGACAAACAGCCCGGTTTGCCGGGCTGCCTTTGCTGATTTTCACCGTCCTGCTGATTCACACCGGCACCAGCTCGCCGTTTTGATAGGCCTCCCCGCCGCTATTAACAAACAGTTGTGCTATATGCAAGCATTTAATAAATCAAAATTAATTATTCTTCCCTTTCGAGTTCCACCTTAAGCTTGTGAATGCGATATCGAATTGCTGCGAAGCAGCAAACGCGCGGTGGCCCGAAAATATGACGGTGTCAGGGAGTGGCCTGTGCGAAG
>DAOOWO010000307.1:0-3448 GCA_035371225.1 Bacteroidales bacterium
GTTGGTTAATAACTGTCATTAGACAACATTATTGCAGCAAAGGTAATAAAAAAACAAAGGAAAATGCAAGTGTCGGGGCAACTGTCCAATGCGTTGGCTTGCGCGCAGTCACCCCGACACCGCATTGGTGGCGATGTATTTGCAGGATAAATTCATGAATTTATCCTGCAGGAAAATCATGCAAACCCCCGTTGTCTCTTTGCCTCGTAGACCATGATCGCCACCGAATTGGAGACATTCAGCGAGTCGATGGTTCCCAACATGGGAATTTTAACAATTTTGCCAGCGGCATGCCGCCATTTTTCGGTAAGGCCGGTGGCTTCGGTCCCGAAAACCAGGGCAGCAGGGATGGTCATATCGGTTTGGTGATAAAAATCTTCCGTTTGCAGCGCGGCAGCATAAATCGCAATGCTATTTTTTTTCAGCCAGGCGATGGCTTCGTCGGAGGTGCAGGCAATTACTTTTTGAGTAAAAACACAACCAATGCCCGATCGTATGACATTGGGATTATAAATATCCGTTTCAGGATCGCAGATGATGAGCAGATCAACGCCGGCAGCATCACAGGTACGAAGCACAGCTCCCAGATTACCTGGCTTTTCAACATTTTCAAGAATGACGACCAATGGATTTGGAGGAAGTGTTATGTCGTTGAGGTGTAAATAACAGGCTTTTCCAAGCAGGATAATGCCGCCGCTGTCATCGCGATAGGCCACCTTTGCAAAAACATCTTTGGTAATAAAAAACAAATTTTCCACCGGGCACGCGGCTGTGCATTGTTCAATAAGTGCTTTGTCTGTAGCGATTTCGTGACAAATAAAAATAGAATCCGGGATAACACCCGCATTCAGGGCCTGACGGATCTCTTTTTCGCCCTCCACCACCATCAATCCCTGTGCTTTGCGCTCGGATTGTTTGCGCATCAGCAAGGCAATATTTTTGATTCGTTTGTTGCTGAGGCTGGTAATGGTTTCGGGCTCGGGTTTCATGGTTGAATATTCTGGAAAACAAAAATATTAAAAAAATGAATTTGAGGGGATTTTTTTATAAGGGCTAAAGCCCTATGGATTAAGGAAGAATCATTAATAGCCCCGGCCTTAAGGCCGGGGCTATTAATGATTTCATCTCCAACGAGAGTCTGCCTGGCTTGGCAGACAGTCTTAATCTCCTGACACCTTTTTATTTTTGCTGTTTTGCAATTCTTTTTTTACGGGCTTTTTTAACAAAATGACGAACAATAAAAAATGTTATCAGGCAAATCACCCATAACGGCCACAGGTAAATAATTGCAAGGAAAAATGTAACTAATCCCTGCCAACCCCATGATAACGCTTTTTTCAACTTATAGCCAAAGCCCTCGCTTTGTGCTGGAAGGATATTTCCCTGCTCGTAAAAGGTAAGGTTGATGGTGCTCAAGGCTACTTTGTTGCTGAGGTACTTTAACCGGCTCTCGAGTGATTCTATCTCTTCCTGCAGGGTGCGTATGTATTGCTGTACTTCGAGAATGTCGTTGATGGAATAGGCTTTTTTCAGTATGGTTTCGTACTGGAGCATGGCGTCTTTTTTGGATTTCAGCCGGGCATTGATGTCCACAAATTCTTCGGTAACATCTTCGGAGTTGACTTTTTTATAATCCACAAATACAGCTTCTTTGAGGAGGTTGTCAACCAGAGCGTCAAAATTTGCAGCATCCACCCGGATGATCATTTCATTGGTGGTACGGTAGTCGTTGCCGTTTTGATTTTCGGAGGCAACATAACCATTATGCTTCTTGATAATCGCAAGGATTTCGGTGCGGGCCTTGTCGTACTTGTCCACCTTGATGCTGATGTCGGCGGTTTTGATGATTTTCTGAGGGATTTTTTCCGTAACGGACTGAGGGCTGTTTTGCTCCAGGGTTCGTGTGTCGCTTTTTTCATTTTCCGAAAAAGCTCCAGACGATTTTTGCCCTGCTTCTTCCGCTGCCGTGGCATCAGAGGAATAGGGCTGATTTATTTCCCGTGCAATTTCGTCGGTGATTTTTTCTTTTTTTTGGCCGCAACTGCTCAGGAGCAGGAAGGCAGTTAGGAATGACAATAAAATAATTTTGGTTTTCATGACATTAGGTTTTTGGTTTCTAAAAAACGAGGATTAGATGTGTTTCATGTAAAAATTCCATAATAAAAATAAATAAAATTTTTAAAAACGTCATTATCATTAGAGTGTTTCATGTTTTTTGTTGGACAAATTCATGAATTTATCCAACAAAAATCGACACTGCTATAAAATTATATATCTGTATGTCAGCAATATAAAATAAAAATCAAAAATTTTTCTTGACTTTTCTTTTTTGCTGTATTAACTTTGTGGCGCAAAGTACTTTTAAAAACAAATTTATGGACCAGCAAAACGAACATTTAAAAAACCTGTCGGAGATACGTTCGCTGATGGAATCTTCAACAAAGTTTCTTTCTTTAAGCGGATTAGCAGGTGTTTTTATCGGAATAATCGCTTTATGCGGAGCCGTGGTTGCCTATTTGTACCTAAGCCTGGACATTTGCAGCGACAACTATTATTTACATCTTTCGCGCGGAAGTATGCTCAATTTTGGGAACATCGCTTTTTTTGTAACGGATGCTCTTATTGTTCTTATCCTTGCACTAACTGCGGGTGTGATTTTTACTATACGCAAGGCGCGGAAGACCGGCCAGGCATTATGGAATGCTGCGGTAAAAAAATTTCTCATCAACCTGTTTGTGCCGCTGGTTTCGGGAGGCCTTTTTTGTCTCGTGCTTTTATATAACCACCATATTGCACTTATTGCGCCGGCTATGCTGGTGTTTTATGGCATAGCGTTGGTCAGTGCTTCGGTTTTTACCTTTTCTTTAATCAGATATCTTGGTTACAGCGAAATTATTTTGGGACTGATTTCCTGTCTTTTTGTTGGTTATGGTTTGATTTTCTGGGCTGTTGGGTTCGGTCTTCTGCACATTATTTATGGAATAGTCATGCGTGTTAAATACGAGAGATGAGCGAAGAATTTGACATAAATAAACTCAACAAAATCTTTGAAAGCAGGATACGCCTAGGTGTGATGTCGGTGCTGAGTGTGAACGATAGTATTGATTTCAATACGCTTAAAACGCTGCTAAAAGTTACTGACGGCAACTTGGCCAGCCATATCAGCGCTCTTGAAAAGTATAATTATATAGAGGTGCGTAAAGAATTTGTGGGAAAAAAGCCACGGACAACCTACCGGATAACTGATGTCGGCCGTATTGCTTTTGCGCAGCATTTATCTTTTTTAGAGGATTTGATAATAAAAAATAAAAATAAGTAATGTTAATCAAAACTTTAAAGTATAACTCATTGGTAATCCGTGTCATATCTGTGATTCTCTGTGAAACAAAAAAAAAGCACAGAGGAAAACAAAGAATACATAGAGTTACACCGAGAAAAATTGACATTT
>DAOOWO010000308.1:0-3445 GCA_035371225.1 Bacteroidales bacterium
ATTAGTTGTCCGTCGTTATCAAGTTTGTAGAATTGCGAGTAGCGGCACTTCGACCAGTAGTGACGTGCTATCAGGCTTAACGAAAGATTATTGCGGAACATGTACCGGGCGGAGAGTTTATTCTCAATGGTGGTAATATCGCGTTTTCCAATAATGATATTCTCCAGGTCGTCAATATCAGCAAAACCAATATCATTGATACTTTCTTCATATTTATTTGTAATTTTAAAAGTAAAGTGGTCGTTGATTTTGAAAATAGGAGTTGTTGTTGCACTGTAATAGTCTCCGTCACCACCAATTTCCTGCCAATACTCAAGGTTCATGTCAAGGGCAAAAGTCTTTCGGTAGTCTGATGAAAAACCCAGGTTGCCATAAAGCCACTTATCCATAACGAAAAACCGCCCGGGGACGCGGGTTTCATAGTAATTGTTCACCAGCAAAGGACTCAGAGTAAAACTTTCCCAAACGGTAAGGTATTTTTTTGTGGTAAAATTATTTGTGAGTTCTATCCTGAATTCTTCCACTTTTTTGGTCAGAAAGTTTTCAGTATAATAAACATGAACCTGAGTATAGGCGTTTCTTATTTTCCAAAAAGGTTCGTAAACATTGTAATTGAGGGTAAATCCCGTCGTGGACTGGTTGTTCTGTAAGGTAATCCCCATGTCGTTAGCATCCCAGGTGTTGTTCATCTCGTTGCGGTAAATGCTGAACAGAAAATTTCCGCTTACTTTTCCAAACGACAACGAATATTTGTAACCCAGGGTGGTGCTGATCTTTTTACCTGCGGAATCCGCATGATGAAATTTTTGGCTTAAGGCGGCCAGGCCAGCAAATTTAAATTTGTTTTTTTTGTCGTAAAGGTCTACTCCGATAAGAGAAACATTGGCGTCATCGAATTTTTTATCTCTGATAACATTAGTATTAACAAAGTAAACCTTTGATTTGTTTTTCAGTGCCTGGTCTAGAACAAAGATGTTATAGTTGGTCAGCGGCTCGGTGAGCAGTTTGCGGGTGTTGCCAAGGGTATCCTTGATGGTAGCATACATATTGTTGGTAATGGTATTAAACAAGCCTATGGCCGTGCCTTTTTTACCTCTGCCCGAAAACTTAATTGCGTTGATCATCTTTGACTGCCCGGGATTTTTATAAATAACCTCGCCTGGTTTCAGCGAATCTGCCACGCTAAAAAACCCGGAAGGGATTTTTCCTATCCTCCTGGTGTAAAAGAGGTCGCCTTCCATGAACAGGTCGGTGGCTTCTTTAAAAAATGGCCTGTACTCTTCGTAGACAGTTTCAAAGGCAGAAATGTTTTTTATCATGTCATCCGACTGTACCTGGCTAAATTCAGGAAGAAGGGTGATATCAAGGGTATAACTTTCGCTGATGCCGTATTTTAGGTCGAGGCCACCGCTAAACGAATAGGAGAAATTTTTTTTTCTTTCCTGGTTATATGGATAATGGTCGCCATAAAGCGAAATGAATGGAGTCAGTGACAATCGCAAAGCGGGTTTTACGTCTTTGATGCCTTTTAGTTTTCCCCAATCAGTAAGGTAATTGGCATTACTTTTTACTTCAAGGGCCCATTGGTCAGTTTCGCGGTGACGTCGGATGCCCCGGAAAATCTGGAGGCCCCATTCCTGCTCATTTATTTTGGGAAAACGCAGCGCGGAATAATTGATCTTCATTTCGCAAGCCCAGCCTTTCTTGTTTATACTGACAGCGCTGCTCCACACCGCGTTATAGGTTTCGTCATTCTGCCGCCAGTCGGCTTGTGTGCCCGAAGCCCATACGGCAAAGGTGTATGCATCCGTTTGCATATTATAAGTATCAAACTGTATGACAATTTTATCCGCATTCAAATCATCATCGCGTACGCCTATTTCGGTGAGAATGCTGTCTGGAGCCGTGTCGTACATCATGGCGCCGACAAAAATGGCTTCATCATTATATGCTATACGTACAACGGTTCGTTGCGTAGGGGCTACATCGTATACGGGGATATATTGTCTGAAACTATCTGTCGAATCGCACAGTAGCCAGCATTCATCATTAAGGATGCCGTCAATTTGGGGTGGAGCCTTGATTCTTGTTGCATTGGCATTTTTTTTCTGTGCTACCACTTGCTGCAGGCAAAACAACAGAATTAGTAAAAACAGACAGAAAGTTTTATAGGATGATTTCATTTTTGCGAATATAATAATTAATCTAAAAAAATTGATGCTCATGTTTTTTTAATCATGCATTTATTTTTTGTTCTTGCTTTTTTTCAAATATATTTTTCATTATCTTTGATTATCAATCCGTAAAATATTTTTATGAATATTCATGAATACCAAGCCAAAGAACTCCTGAAAACTTTCAACGTAAGCGTGCCGGAAGGCATTGTGGCCAATACACCCGACGAAGCCCGGAGCGCTGCACAAATCATCGGCGCGACCACCGGATCGGAAAAGTTTGCAGTAAAAGCGCAGATACATGCCGGTGGCAGGGGTAAAGGCGGAGGAGTGAAAATCGCTTCCGACTCCAACGAAGTCTTTGAGCATGCCCGGCACATTATCGGGATGCAGTTGATAACCCCGCAAACCAAAGCCGAAGGCAAAAAAGTGCATAAGGTACTTGTGGAACAGAATATCTATTATCCCGGCCCAGAACCAATAAAGGAGTTTTATGTGGGAGTATTGCTCAACCGGCAGACGGGAAGAAATGTTATTATGTATTCGCCGCGCGGAGGCATGGATATTGAAAAAGTGGCCGAAGAAACACCGGAACAAATTTTTAAGGAAGAAATTCATCCAGGTGTTGGTATCAGAGACTTTCAATGCCGTCGCATCGCTTTTAACCTGGGACTGGAGGGTGAAGCTTATAAAAAAATGTTACTTTTCGTGAAAAATCTTTACAAAACCTATACTGGCTGCGACCTGACGCTACTTGAGATAAACCCGGTAATAAAAACTTCCGATAATAAGATTTATGCTGCCGATGCCAAGATGGTGGCCGACAACAATGCGCTTTTCCGCCATTGCATAATTGCCAATATGCGCGATTTTTCCGAAGAAAATCCCATCGAGGTGGAAGCTGGCGAATATGGCCTGAATTTTATTAAACTTGATGGCAACGTGGGTTGCATGGTGAATGGCGCCGGGCTGGCAATGGCTACCATGGACATCATAAAACTCAGCGGCGGTTCACCGGCTAATTTTCTTGATGTGGGCGGCACCGCCAATGCCAAACGCGTGGAACAGGCATTTCGCATTATTCTCAGCGATGAAAATGTGAAAGCCATTTTAGTAAATATTTTCGGGGGCATAGTGCGGTGCGACCGTGTGGCGCTGGGTGTGGTGGATGCGTACAAAAGTATAGGAGAGATTAAAGTTCCCATTATTGTGCGGTTGCAGGGCACTAATGCTGAGGAAGGAAGAGATATTATTGAAAAAAAGTATGAAAA
>DAOOWO010000309.1:0-3432 GCA_035371225.1 Bacteroidales bacterium
CGCTGGCTATTTCGATAGCATTCCGGGTTTGTTTTTCATGCTTCCAGATGGATTCTATGGTACGCAGGGTGGCAAGCAGGGTGGAGGGGCTTACCATAACAACTTTTTTGTCCCAGGCAAAATTAAACAGGTCAATATCCTGTTGTATAGCCATACTGAACGAGGATTCGATAGGCAGAAACATCAGTACAAAGTCGGGAGAGTTGATGCTGGCTGTGTTTGAATAGCTTTTCTCGCTCAATTCCCTGATATGGTTTTTCAGCGATTCGATATGAAGCTTTGCATGGTGTTCTTTTTCATCCGCAGTGTCTGCGTTGACAAACTTCTCATACGCGATCAGTGAAACTTTGGAGTCGATGATGATGTGCTTATTGTCGGGCAGTTTCACCACCACATCAGGTCTGATAATTTCTCCATCGTTGTTGCGGTAGGTGGGTTGTGATTCGTATTCTTCGCCTTTGTTCAGCCCCGAACGTTCCAGGATTCGTTCCAGGACAATCTCGCCCCAGTTGCCTTGTTTTTTGGTGTCGCCTTTCAGGGCTTTGGTCAGGTTGCGGGCTTCTTCCGATATATTGATGTTTAAATCCTGCAATTTTTTCAGTTCTGCTTTCAGGTCGGTCTGGTCGCGCAGAGTGTTCTTATAGGTTTCGTCTACCTGTTTTTCGAAAGTGATAAGCTTTTCTTTCAGCGGGTTTAGAATGTCTGCAATGTTTTTTTGGTTGGTGGCAGAAAAAGCAATAGTGTTTTGCGTGAGAATTTTGGTGGCAAGGTTTTCAAATGCATCAGTAAATTTCTTTTGGATATCTTCTAATTCTGTTTTTTGCGATTCCAGCTTTTCATGAAGTGTTTTGTTTTGTTCTTCCGACCTGGAAAGTTGCGATGTGAGGCTCAACTTAAAAGTACGTTCTTCCGCAAGTTCCTTCAATGCATTGTCGAGATTTTTGGTCAGGCCGGCGATGTTGTCTTCCAGCCTTCCGGCGAGACTGGCAAGTTCAGCATCTTTTTTTATCAATTCGGTTTCTTTAACAGAAATTTCTTGTTTTGTTTTCAAGTATTTTTGATAAAAAATCAGCCAGGCAATGCCGAGTCCTGCTATAAATGATAAGGTGACAGATAGTATTATAGTAACAATCATTATGGAAATTATTCACCCTGTAAATTTACTGAATATTTTCGTCATCACAGCGGTCAGGAGGCTTATTTTGTATGATGCAACACAATCTCAGTTATTTCGGGTCGGGTGCCTATCCTCCCATGAAAACCGCTGTACCCCAGGCCAGGGTTGACATATAATTTCTGGTTCTCTGAGCCGTAAGCCCCGTACCAGTATTTATTGATAAACTGGCTGGGGCTGAAACGGAAATATTTAGCAACAATCGCCAATTGCATGGCATGGGTATGGCCCGATAAGGTCATTTGGATGTTTGTTTTATCCCTGACCTCCATATCCCAATGGTTGGGATCGTGTGTAAGCAGAATCTTAAAATCAGAATCCCCGGTATAGGACAGGGCTTTTTTTAAGTTCCCTGTTTTTTTAAAAGGAAACATCCCGAAATTATTTACACCGACCAGAGCTATGGAGTCGCCATCTTTATAAATATAACAGGAAGAATCAATAAGCACTATAAAACCTGTTTCCTTTTCCCGTCTGATTAGGTTGCCGGTGATGACTTCAAGATTGGGAGGGTCTTTTATTTTAAAATAATCCCCAATATCATGATTACCCATGATGGCATATTTGCCATAGGGTGGATTAATGGCTTTAAAATCTTCCTGGTAGGGCGCTAATTCAGTATCAGTAACATTGATCATATCGCCTGTCATTACAAGCATATCCGGCGAGAGATCATGGATTGTTTTCAAGTACCCCTTTACGATAGCAACATCAGTAAAGGTGCCCAGGTGAAGATCCGCGATTTGTACGATTCGGAATCCTTCAAAACTTTTGGGCAACTGGCTGAAATAGAATTCTTCTTTCTGAATCTTTACATGAGTTTTCTCAAAAGTAAAACCATAAACGCAAAAACCCAGCACAACCAGCAGAAGCAACAATGCCGCTACATACAATGGATGGCGCGGTTTTTTTTCTTTGGCATTATTTCTTTTCCGGCCGAAAAAGGATGAAAAAAACCGGACAATGTCGAATATAATCAGCAAAAGGGCTGCTGCCGCTTTGGGTATATACACCAGGATAAATACGCTCAACGGTGCAAACAACTGGCGGTACTTTATGGGATCATCCAGAGGCGCCCCCACCACAAGATAGCAACCGCCTTCAAATAGAATGAAAAGGATGGTTAGCCCGATGACAACGATTTTCAGGGCTCTTTTCTGTTTTTCATTTTTGATGAAAAGGTTTTTCAGGAGCCTGTAAAAATAGATGTCTGATATTGCTATTACCAGGCTTACTACCAGTATTCTGATTAATAAATTCATAAAAAAAAGCAGTTACATAAGGTAACTGCTTTTCAAATTTAATAAGATTTTCTTATTTATTCAGAATAATTTTTCGGGTAATGGTATCATCGTTGCTTTGCAACCTGACAAAATAGATACCGTTTTCTTTGTCGCGTAGGTTAAGGGTATAATGGTTATTCCCGGTTTTCAATGAAAGGATTTCAGAGAATATTTCCTGGCCAACCATATTTACCACGCTGAGGTTAATAGTATTATCCGTTGTCATAGGAATTACCATGTTTACTTTGCCATTGCTTGAAGGATTGGGATATATGCTGACATTACCAATGGAAGCAACCTGGTCGATGCCTGAGAGGTCTTTGGTGGTAAATTTATAAGCCGGGCACCAGGAACTTGTATCCACAGAGGTTAGCGCACGCATACTCCAGTAATAGGTAGTGTTTTGTTGTAACGGATTGAACATGGTATCGGCATAATGGACGATGACTGGGTTGTTGTTTACTGTATCATCAGGCATATAGTTCCCGTTATATGAGAAGAATACAGGGTTTGAGAATGTAGAATCGGTATCTAATCTCATTTCATAACGTTCGATATAAGTTATTTTTTTCCAATTGAAAATGGTCATAACATCAACATTTACGGCATTGTTGGCAGGAGCAGCCAGCACTACATGATCCACTGTGTTAAAATTCCATGCATCCGACCACTGTGAGGCTCCGAAATTGCTGATACCTCTTGCTTTCCAGAAATATTCCTGGCCAAATTTCAGGGTGTCGGGAGCTTTTCTAATTAAAGTATCATAAGGTGAAATGACCTGAATAGTATTGTATGCGGAGTCAATCACTGTATAAATAACGTCAGAAAACAGCGAATCTGTAGCAATAGCGTATTCGTATTGTTTTGATCCGACACTTTGCCATTGCAGATACGTAACGGGAGATAAATCAACGGATGCTGTAGCGGGGGAGTGCAGACCGATACTGTCAATAGTGCTGAAATTGCGTATTAATG
>DAOOWO010000310.1:0-3403 GCA_035371225.1 Bacteroidales bacterium
CAGATGCTAATGCTGAATCATACATTGTTTGAATGTTTAATTAATATTTATGGTCTGTTTCCGACAATTCTTCGTGATTGATTCTTTTTTTATTAATAGCTTTCCATGCAAAAATCATATAAAGTAGTACGAAAGGAATAAACAGCGACACGTAACTCATAACGGCGAGGGTAAACTTGCTGGAAGAACTGTTTTCAATAGTAAGCGAGCTTTGCAGGTATGTTGCCGACGGGTAAAAGCAGGTGTTATTGAAGCCCGCAAGCAGTAACAGTGCCAGTACGGTTAGTATGGTTCCTGAGCCGGAAAACCATATTCCTTTGGTGCTTTTTTTGAACCAGGTGATTAGTATCCCCGATAATACCAAAAGGACACCCATAATGAACAGCAACATCACTACGGGCATCTCTATAAGATTATGGAAATACTTATTGGAAGCCTTACTGACTAATCCGTTATCTTGCGTGTATGAGAAACCATCATTTAAAAGCAACATAAAAACAAATATCAGGAAGAACACCAGAAACAACAGCGTGTTATAGCCAACCTGCCTGCGGCTTCGGGTGGCAATATTATCATTATCAATACTATTAATAAAATACTGTGCGCCTAATATCCGGGAAAGCGAAAATACTGTTAGCCCAAGGGCCACATTCTGAAAATTAAATACGGCCTCCAGCCCGCGGGTTTTGTTTAACCATGCCACCTGATTAAATTCATTCAGGACAAAATCTGATCCTGTAAAAAATGTCCCTACAGCTACGCCAATAAGAAAAATTCCTATGCTGCCGTTTATATATAAAAAGATTTCGTAAGTTTTTGCCCCTAACACATTGCCTGGTTTTTTTCTGAATTCATAGGAAACCGCCTGAATCACAAAACAGAACAATATGGCGATCCACAACCAATATGCACCGCCGAAACTGGTAGAATAAAACTTGGGAAAGGCAGCAAACATAGCTCCTCCAAAAGTTACCAGTGTAGTGAAAGTAAATTCCCATTTGCGGCCGATGGCATTAATAAGCATAGTTTTTTCATCTTCATTTGTTGATAGCGCACCAAAGAGGGTTTGTCCGCCCTGGACAAAAGTGAGAAAAATAAAAAATGCCGCCAGCAGCGAAACTATTATCCACCAATATTGCTGCAGGAAAAGATAGGTACAACTTTCAAACATTTTTACCTCCTTCCGGGCCGATTTTTATTTGTGTAAGCATGATTTTTATTTCAGCTATAAGCAAAACCGTAAACAATACCGCAAAGAGTATGAATGTCGTCATTACCGCGGTTGCATCTATATGTGTAGTGGCGACTGAAACCGGCATCAGGTCCTGTATGGCCCATGGTTGACGGCCGACTTCGGCAACTATCCATCCGCTTTCGGAAGCTACATAACCCAATGGCAAAGATAATATCAGCAATTTCAGCAACAGCTTTTTATTGCACAACTTGTTTTTTAACGACAGGTAAAGTGTTGTCATAAATAATAAAATAAACAAGGCACCTAAACCTACCATGATATGAAAGCTGTAGAATGTCAGTGGTACATTGGGTATAATACTGTCTGGATTATTAAGGTATCCGTAACCCATATACTGCGCATTGGCCCTGAAAATGCTCAGGGCAGAATCGGCTTTGGCTTGATTATTTTGTTTTTTAAACTCTTTAAATGACCGGAGTGATGTTAAGGCCAGTCGTCCTTTTTCCATTTTTTCGGACGCGGACATGATTTGCTGCTCCTTGTTTCCGTCAGTCAGGTCTTTGATGCCTGGCACAAAGGCGTCAACGCTGCGGTAGCCCAGTAGTGATAGAACTTTGGGGACTTCAAACTTAAAGTGAAAATTATCTTCCCTGTTTTTGTGGGCATCAGCTTTTGGTACTCCGAAAATAATAAGGCCTGCGCCGGATTTACCCTGATAAAGGCCTTCCATGGCGGCTAATTTGGCCGGCTGTTTTTGAGCAACCATGTAAGCCGAACCATCGCCGGTGATGGCGGTAAATAGAGCGGATAACAATCCAAATACCGAGGCAAGAACGATACTCCTGCTGGCCAGCAACAGCTCGCGTTTTTTTAGCAAATACCATGAACTTACACCAATAATGAACAAGGCAGCTACCACATACGAAGAACTGATGGTGTGCAGAAATTTGTTGACGGCTACCGGCGAAAGTAACACATCCCAAAAGCCAATCATTTCGCTTCGGACGGTGTCGGGGTTGAGCTCCATTCCTACAGGATATTGCATCCACGAATTGGCAACCAAAATCCATAATGCCGACAGGTTTGATCCAAAAGCCACCAGCCAGGAGGATAACAGGTGGAATTTTTTGCTCACCTTCTTCCATCCGAAAAACATTACAGCAATAAATGTGGATTCCAGAAAAAATGCCAAGATGCCTTCGATGGCCAGCGGGGCACCAAAAATGTCGCCTACAAACCATGAATAATTAGACCAATTGGTGCCAAATTCAAATTCCAGAATGATACCCGTGGCCACACCAATAGCAAAATTAACCCCGAATAATTTCATCCAGAATTTGGTGATACGTTTCCATTCTTCATTCCCTGTCCTTACATAAATGGTTTCCATGATGGCTATCATAAACGATAATCCAAGCGTAAGAGGCACAAAAAACCAATGGTAAATGGCCGTCAGTGCAAATTGTGCACGCGACCAGTCAACCAATGCTATATCAATGTCTGTAATCATGGAAAGTTATTTATTTGTTGGTGAAGTTAATCGTTCAAACACATAATCGCTCCTTTGGGCGTCGTTGTCAAATCTGGTTTTTAAAAAATCCGGAAAGAAAAACATCTTTAGCACGACAAACATGATAAAAAGTTTAATAATGATTATGGCCCACAATTTTTTTCCTACAGTCATACTACAGAATCCTTCATAATAAAAATTGAAGATTTGTAAGAATATACCGGAAACTTTTTTTAGCATTATTTACAGTTTGCAGAACAATATTTTTTGGCTGTTTTATCGCCTAGTGAAGCGGCTTTGTTTATGTCGGAGCACCCATCGTGTTTCCGTCCCGCATTGATCTTTGCAATTCCTCTGTTAAAATATGCGTCGGGACTGTCGGGCTCCAATTCAATCACTTTGTCATAATCGGCAATGGCTTTGTCGAACTCGTTGAGGTCGCTATAAATATAGCCGCGGTTAAAATAGGCGTCACCGTACTTTTCATTATATCGTATAGCCTGCGAATAGTCGGCAATGGCTTTTTCTGTTTTTGCAATCAGGTCGTAATCATAAGCCCTGTTAAAATATGCTTTATGGTTGGTTGAATCGAGGCCGAGGAGTTTGGAGTATGTTTGAATTGCCGCCTCATATTCTTCCATCCTGTCATAAAGTGCTCCCAGGGCTTCGTATCCGGCTACAGATTGAGGCGCCAGTGA
>DAOOWO010000311.1:0-3380 GCA_035371225.1 Bacteroidales bacterium
TATATATACTTATTAATGAATTTGACGAGGAGACTGTACATATATTTTGAATCTTTCGGTGCCTGAGCGAAGTCGAAGGCACCGAATGCCACACCTACTGATTGGCTGCTCCGCTGATGAGCCCATGTATTCTTTCAGCCTGGGTTTCCCAGTTATAGTTTTTAAGAATAAAATTGTACCCTCCAAGCGCAATCCGTTGGCTTGCCTCTTTGTTTTTTAACAACAGTTCGATTTTTTCGGCATAATCTTCAGGCGAATAACCAACCAGTATTTCACTGTCTTCTGCAGCCTGTAAAGCGTTGTTAGCCAGTCCCGATGTTATGCAGGGTAATTTCATAGCCATGGCCTCAAGCAGTTTGTTCTGCAAGCCTGTTCCTATCTGCATGGGTGCCACAAAAATCCTCGATTTGGCATAACAATCACGCATATCTTCCACCCAACCGCTTACCGTTACATCATCCGAAGCCAGTTTAAGCACTCGTTTATGAGGATCGGCGCCGGCAATAAGTACTTTTACAACTGGCACCTTTCTTTTTAACACCGGCAACACATTATTGACGAGATATTCAACACTATCCACATTGGGTTTGTAGTTCATATTACCGGTAAAAAGAATATCAAACTCTTTCTTTAAGTCAACAGGCTTAAAATATTCTGTATCAACACCATTTGGAATTACTAGTATCTTATTTTTTTCAGGATGACTGATAGCATCCCTGTCGGGCAGGGAAATAATAAACCGGGTATCAAATTTATCAAATATGTAGTTCTCATATTTATCCACACGCTTTGCTTCGATACGCAATAAAGGCTTCATGAAAATTGATGACTTAGTGGATAACCGTTGATACCCAGTCGAAAACACATCCTGATAATCAAGAGTTTTGGGTATGTTAAGGTCCTTGACATATTCGGTAACCCTTATCAACTGGCAAAAAATATGATCGGGTTTAATCTCATCAATTTTGGAAAGTATTTGCTTTTTTATTTTTTTGCTAAAAAAGTATCCCGACTGGAAAGGTAAACCCGAAAAAAGGGCGCTGAATAATCCCGCATAAATATCAGGTTTAGCCAGATTGGCAACAGTAACCGATTTGCAGAATGCGGAAAGCTTTTCCACTGCCTGGGGATATAATTGAGTATCGTTTAGACAGAACAGATGGATATCATAATATTTTGACAGACACCTCAAGTGGTGATATGCCCTCAGTTTATCGCCTTTTTCCAGTGGATATGGTACCCGTGATAATAAAACAAACAATTTCATCTGCCAAATTTGCTGTAAAATTATTTATAATTTGTTCATAGCAAAATTTTTTAATTAAAATCATCAGCGATTTAAATTTCGGCTATAGTTAACTGCGCCTGTCGCTGCCGGATATTTTTTTTAATTTTCAGCACCTTGAATGGCCTGATACAGTTTGATAAGGTTATGCGTGGTAACAGAAATATCATACTCTGCTTCAATAAGTTTCCTGGCATTTGTCCCGATGTCGGTACAGAGTACGTGATCATTGATGCACAATCTGAATTTTTCTATAAAAACTTCAGGACTATCGGCAATTAAAAGATTTTCGCCGTCGGTGTAATGAATTCCTTCGGCGCCGACGGAGGTAGAAATGATAGTCTTTCCCAAAGCCATACCTTCAATAATTTTTACCCTGACACCACTCCCCGACAATAATGGGACAAACATAACCGTTTTTGACTGCATAAATTCTGCAGCATCTTCTACTTCGCCAACTATTTTCAAGTTTGGAAATTTATAGTTATATATCCATGATGGCATATTTCTACCTGCAAGATAAATCATAGTTTCAGGAAAAAGTGCGGCCAACTCAGGCATGCAATTATCAAGAAACCATCTGATAGCTTCCTGATTAGGCATCCAATCCATCGACCCCAGGTGGAAAAATGATGGCCGGCAGTTTTCGGAGGGAACGACTTTGTATTTTTCGCATTCCAACCCAAAAGGCACTACCGACAGCGGCGTGGAAAAGCCGCGGCTCTTAATGTAATCAGCATCAACGCTGGTAATGCAAGCGATGCCATCCACAGCGCCAAAAACCGTCATTTCGTATTTTTTCAGTTTGGCAGTAAGGTAATTAATATATTTTCTTTTCACCGGATTGCCGATGGTGCGTGCATACCGCTGCCAAATCAGGTGTTCGATATTATGGGAACGGAGTACTATTTTTGCTTTACTGTATTTGCGGATTGTATCAATATAGGGAGCAACATAAATTGTTTCGAGTTGAACAAAATCATAATTTTTGTTTTTCAATATATGAATCAGGGTGTTTCTGAATTCCTGACAATCGAAACGCTGTACATGAAATGATTTGGATGAAAACAAGTTAAGAAAAGCATCCATGTATTTGATTCTGGTATCAACAAAAACAGCAGTAAATCTGGTTTTATAACGATAATCCACAGGTAATGCATCCACGTCGACCGAAAATTTAAAGGTATTCATGGTAAGAATATCCACGTTATGCCCCTGTTGCATCAGTCCGTTGCCCAGGTTATACATGGCTATGGGGCCTCCTTCTTTGGGGGGAAATGGTGACTTGTTACATAGCTGAAGTATGTTCATGATATTTTCATTTTTTTACGAGGAACTAATCGCTTAAGAATATTGAGTATCTTTTTAAGGAATATTGCCCACCAGTCGTAGCTCAGAATACGGGCATCGGTGCTGGCGCTATATGTCAGCAATATCCCAATAGGAATAAATACCATAGTGGGTATCCACATACCTTCATAAACCGGGATAACGCTTTCGCGGGCAAATTTTTCGCCTGTCATGGAGATGACATGAAAAATAATGAAAAACAAGGTGGAAAAGACTACCGGCAGGCCCAGGCCTCCTTTGCGGATAATGGCTCCCAGAGGGGCGCCGATAAAAAAGAGCACGATACAGGCAACAGATAGTGTGAATTTGCGGTACCATTCAATTTCATGCCGGGCAATGATTTCACGTTTCATGTTCATCTCCTTTGAATAATAATCTACCTGCTGGTAAATACCTCTGGCTGTATTCAGTGCCAGATCGACAATGGGAGCTTGTTCGGGTTTTGAAAAATTGGAAATAAAATCATTTGAAGGTGGTCTTGACCCATTGGCAGCAATATTTCTAGCCGTATCAACCTTTTTAAAATAGGGATAATTGCCAAAAACATACTTCTCGATGATAATTTCCCTTTTTACTTTTTGGCTGATTAAAGTATCTATAGCTTCCTGCAGTTGGGTCAGGTTCAACATTTGATAATTGTCCTTAAACAGGTCTTCCTTACTACGAATCATATTCAACTCCGACACATCAATACGGCGAATTTCCTCATCAAAATGGGTGCGCTGCATAGCTTTCCCAGCACGGT
>DAOOWO010000312.1:0-3369 GCA_035371225.1 Bacteroidales bacterium
ATCGGCATCGCCGAAATAATTTTCCTGTGCATTATTGGCGCGGGGGTTGGTATATATTAATTTGCAACTGTTGCATTTTACCACAGAAAGTCCTCTTTCAGAGCCCAATACAATGTAATCATCGGCGTTGCACAGCGGACAGCGGCAAAACTCACGTTGGGTTTCATCATAGAAGTCTTTTTGAGTTCCTCCATGAATATAATCGTCTTTTTTAAGTTTTTCGATGTTCATTTTTACGGATTTTATTTTCTGCACAGACAATCCATTGAAATCTACAACGCAATAATAGAATGCTTTGCCGTTTGTTGTTTTTATTTTCTGCAAAAATAATGAAATCTGGCAATCAATTAGATATCCGGCTACAAATAGGCGGTGTTTAATTGATGCAGACACGCATATATATAGTTGCGTTTATAATAATAATTGATTCCCTGATGGCTGTATTAAGGGATAATGTTTAGCAGGCGTTGATTTTCCGAAGTGTGATGCTACAAAAAATATGATATCCTACGCCAAAAAAATGCTTATTTTTGTTGGTAAACAACAAAGCGACAGGCAGGAAGAAAAATGGTAATACTAAAGCTGATTGATGGAATTGATTGGGTGATATTTGATATGGGTGATTATTTCTACACGCCGGTGTTGATTATTCTTATTTTGGTTGCTGGTTTTATGCACCAAAAGAAAAAGATAGAAGATAATCCTGCATACAAATATTATTTTGCGGGGCTGGTTACCAAAATATTATTTTCACTGATTTTTTTATTAATTTTTACCGAATACTATGGCTGGGGCGACACTTGCGATTATATAACGAGTAGTATGGCGGTGTCAAGATTATATTTTAAGGATTCCGAACAATGGTGGATGGTAATATTGGAAAAAGTGGAATGGGAAAGGTCATTGTATTCTTTTTTTAATATGGAAACGGGCTATCCGGCTTACCATATGTGGAGAGGCGAGGAGACAAGGTTTGTTATCTATATTTCAAGTATTTTCAGCACGTTGGGGATGAATTCATATATGCCGACCACCGTATTGGTGGCGGCCTTTTCTTATCTGGGTGTCTGGAAGCTTTATCTTTTTTTTACCGATTATTTCCCTCACCTGATGAAACAAATGGCCATAGCGGTACTTTTTTTCCCCTCACTGCTTTTCTGGGGTTCGGGGGTGATGAAAGATACTTATACTTTTGCGGCTTCGGGGTGGCTGGTGTTTAATATCTATATGATTTTTTTCCAAAAGAAAAAGATTCCGGTCAATATTCTCTTGTCTTTGTTAAATGGCTTAATCATCCTTTCCATAAAGCCATATATTTTTGTTGCCTTGTTTCCGGGGATTTTGGTGTGGGCGCTGTTCCGCAAGGTAAAAAATATAAAGAACAAAGTGCTGGCAACTGTTGCCATGCCCGCTATGATTATCATCGGGTTTGGGATTACGATGCTTGTGTTTTCTTCTCTTGAGAGTGAAATGGGGCGCTATGGCAGCGTGGACAGCGCGGTTAAGCAGGCGCAGACAATACAGCAGGACCTTAGCCGTTCGGAGCAGTACGGGAATAATTCATATAGTATTGGTACTATAGACGGATCCTTTTCCGGCATGTTGAAGATCTTTCCAGCTGCTATTATCGCAGGAATGTACCGTCCTTTTTTGTGGGAAGCACGGAATCCTGTAATGCTGATTTCGGGATTGGAAAATTTTATCTTGCTGATGATGACACTTTGGCTTTTATTAAAACTAAAGGTTATCAGGTTTTTTCAATATATTTTTTCTGACCCGATTTTGTTGTTTTCTATGATCTTTACCATCTTTTTTATGTTTGCTGTAGGCATGGCTTCTGCAAACTTTGGGGCACTGGTGCGCTATAGGATACCGGCTCAGCCGTTTTTTGTCGCCAGCGTTTTTATTATGCTTGATAAGTATAATAAAAATAAAAATGTGCAGGAACTTCCCGAGAAAGAAGAAGATGAAGAACAGTAAATACTTACATTGATGTGTGCGGCCTGATTAGACGAACTGTATCAATTTTATCTTATTTCCTTCGATATTTATTTTTTTTGTGAAAATAATAGAAGGCAGAATGGATAGTTCGCTTTTAATTTTTACAGCCAGTTTGTTTTTCAGCTCCAGTTCATTGATTTTTGTCCCTTTATGCGTTTCGCAGATGAGGGTTATTTTTTCGACAATATCATTTTGTTTGTTGACCTGCAATTGGTATAATCCTGTAAGTTCATTAAAATTGCTGATGATGGAACGAAATTGTTCGGGGAATACATTAATGCCTTTATAAATAAGCATATCGTCGGTACGTCCAAGGATTTCGAAAAACAGATTTTTTTTATCTTTTTTGACAATACGAAGAATTTCTTTGGTATTATAACGGAATAAAGGCTGGCTTTCTTTTTCATAGGCAGTGACTATCATTTCACCATTGTCGCCTTCTTTCAGGTTTTCAAAGTCGTTAATTTCCCCTTTTGAATTACGCAGTTCAATAAAGTATTTTTGTGTGAACAAAGGGGCAAAACGCAATACATTTTTTTCATCATTTGCAGAGGCCAGGGCCGAACATATCTCGCTCATGCCGTAATTTGCATTGATGATTTTTGAGCCCCACTTTTCAATCAGTGTTTTGCGATAATAATTGTTTTGTATACCCGATTCGCCGCCAAGGTAAAAAGAATAAATGTTTAGATTCTGCGGCGACATTCCATATTCAGTTTCCAGCCTGGATGCGATATGGGGCAGATAGGACGGGGTGCAGTGCAACGAAATTTTGTTTTTTTTCGAAAGCCCCAGTTCCTTGATGAGTCTGATTAGTTCGGAGGTGTTTCCGGCACCAAAATTTATTACCTGTACCCCTGTTTTACTTATCGACTGGGAGTCCAGCACACCGCCAACCCACATGGACAGGTTCAGGCAGTTGATAACAATTTCGTTGTTGCCCAACTTACCCATGCCTGCATATCTCAAACATTCGTTGCCAATATCTGTTATAAAATCTATATCCTTTTTGCTGAATGTCAGCAGGAGGGGGTTGGAGGAGGTTCCACTGGTACGGTATATCTGGCTGATGGCAACTTTTTTATTGGTAAAATTACCAAAAGGAGGATGGTTTTTTTGAGAGGAAAGCAATTCGTGCTTGCTTGTCAGGGGAGCATCGTTGAAGTCGCCGGCACCATTTAATTTTCTTGAATAAAACGGGGTGAGTTTTTTGAAGTTGTCAAGAATTTCGTTTTTTTTAAAAACTGTCATGACAAAGGGGTATTATTTCCCAGCATTTGGGATCCTTGATTTTTAAAAAAAACGAAATTCTTGACAACTTCAAAAAACTCACCCCGTTTTTTAAAGTTGTCAAGAATTTCGTTTTTT
>DAOOWO010000313.1:0-3298 GCA_035371225.1 Bacteroidales bacterium
AAGCGTTGATAATGGGTTACTTTTATCTGACAGATATTGTGTGTTATGGTGAGCAGGATGCCGTCGATGTATGGATATGGCCCCGAAAACCTCACGATTTCGTCCACGATGTTGCGCCTGATAATCTTAAAGGGCGACAGATATATGCCTTTGGGTTTGTTAAGTAAAAGGCGGGCGATCCGCCCATTGATTTTGCTGCCAATTTTTTTCAGGAAGTTGTGTTTTTTCTTTACATACAGGGCATAACAAACATCGTATCCTTCCTTACATTTTTCATACAGCGCCGGAATGTCTTCGGGAGCATGCTGCAAATCGTCGTCCATAATCACGGCATAATTGCTTTTGATATGGCGTAACCCGGCAAGGATAGCATTATCCTGCCCCGAATTTTTTACCAGGTCGATGGCGGTATAGTTGGGGCAGGAAGCTATTAATGATTGCAATGTTTCCCAACTGTTATCACCACTGCAGTCGTTAACAAATATCACCTCGTGAGGAAGGGTACTGAGGGCAGCGCTGATGCGTCCGGATAATTCCGGTAAAATACTGCTGCTGTTATAAACAGGAATTACTATGCTTATTTCGGGGGTTGGCATTTATCAAGAACTATAATGATATCTTTTTTAAAATGTTCGGTTTTATAGGTGGTAAAATTAAACTTTTTACATGATACTTCGATTATTTTCAGCAGGTCGTTTTCATTATAACGAAATCCTTCCGGTCCGTTTCCGGCATCGGAAACTTTTGCAGCCAGGCGGCCGAAAAAATTTTCCTTTGATGAGATGTTTTTTACCGGCTCGGAAATAACTACCCTGCTTGCTGCGCTGAACAGAGCGGCAAAAAGTTTTTCATGTTGTTCGTGAAAATGATATAATGACCCGGTAATAATGTTTGTATCGGCCTGGGGGAGTGTTATTTCATGATTTTTCAGGTCGGTTTGATGTGCGCAAAAATTTTCTTTCAGGGCATTTTTGATGAAGGTGTTGTTTACTTCGTAACCCTGCCAAAAGATGTTGCTTTTTTTGCAAAAAGAAGCAATAAAAAGATCGCCGAAACATAATTCATTCACAGATTTTCCCTTGATATACCCAGTTATCATCCGGAACCTTTTTTTGTAAGAGAATCCGTATAACAAGTTCATGGCCAGGCGGTACAACAGTATGTTACGGTAGATAATTCCCGGAGGCATGATAATCGTGTTAGTTTCCTATCAGGTACATCTTGCCGAATTCTTTTTTGAAATACTGGTCGGCATCGGTTTTTCTGAGTTCGAGATTTTCGTTGTTGAGGCGGGTTACCACGCGGTACAAGTATACACCATTGGCCAGCCGGTCGCCAAATTCGTCGGTTCCGTTCCATGCATATTCGGTGATGTTGCGGCCAATGTGGATAGGGCCAAGTTCGGTCAGGTCAATTTCGCGGACTACCTTGCCCGAGATATTCATAATTTGAATTTTTAAATAGGTTGGTACTTCTGATCCGGTAAGGGTGAAAACAAAGTGGGTCGCATTGTTGAACGGGTTGGGCCAGTTCATAACATGCGTTATCGAAGGTTTGTTTATTACTTCAAAGGAGATGGCGTATTCGTTGCTGCCACTTTCGTTGTGTGAAATATCGCGGGCTTCCACAAAAAACTGATAAACACCATCCTGTAAAAAGTCAGGATTGTAAATTATGCGGCAACTGTTGTTGGGCAGTGATGCAGGGATGAATTGAAGAATTTCCTGGCCTTGTTTCATGAAATAGACTCTCTCACGGGTGTTGTTTCCCGGCATTTGCAGATATACCCTGAAACAAGCGGTGTCGTTGAGTGCGAGAAATTTGTTTTCATCTTTCAGCGAGATTTGTATTTCGGGTTTGGCAGAAACAATGTCGCCGTCAAAAATATGGATACCATCGAAAGTAACGTCAAGCATGGGATTAATGCGGTCGCGGTCAACCAAAAACTTTATTTCGCCGATATTGTTGAAATGGGTTTGTTCTAATTGGTCAAAGTCGGGGTTAACTTCTATCCATAAACTGTTGAGTCCACTGAGTCCGTTGGTGGAGAATGTAATGGTATCATTCAAAATATCTCCTGAGGGGTGCGGGCGGTGTCTGAAAGAACCCAAAGGATGGGTAATCATGTTGTGATCAACAACCCAGTATTTTATCAGCAGGCTGTCCATATCATAGTCGCTGATATTTTGCGTGGCTGTGGAAAACAAAATATTTTCTCCTTCGGCAATGGTGTCATTAAAAAATACAAAATGCAGGGAAGGATTCAGCGCTGTCTCCGGTACTCCTTCGTACAATACTTGCCAGCGTCTCATTTGGGCGGGGGTGTGCAGTGAGTCGTCGCGCATAGATACCAGTAGTTTCATGTAGGGATATACCGAGGCGTTGATGCGGGTGTTCAGATTAAGAATATCGGCAGAGTCGGGAGGAAGATTTTTTATCAGCGTATCGGTTTGACCATTGAATTTTATGCCAAGGACAAATAGTTTTGCGCTGTCGGTATTGGTCGGCTCAAGGGGCTTTTTGCGCCAATGCAACGATCCCCAACTGGAGGCGGGCCCAATGAGTTCAGATTCGATATAACCTTCATACCATTTAGTAGAAACACTATCGTAGAGCTTGATAATGGAGGTTATGGCAGAACCCTGCAATTCGTGGGCGCTACCGATGGCTCCGCCTTTTTTTCCGAAAATAATATATGGGATGTTGTTAGGCAAGGTGCGTATTTGCGAACTGCCAAATGACTCAAAACTCTGGTATTGGTCTTCGCTGTAATCTTCTGCATAATGATTGCGGTGGCTGTATGAAAGTATGTAGTTGCCATTGGGGACATTGTTGATAAAACTCCTCATGGCTTCGCGCTCTGCAAAGGTGTTGCATGGAAATTCCCATCCGGCTTCGGTTTCGGGTTGGGGCATGGCGTAATTCATCCAGGGTTCGCCTGACACACTGTCGATAACGGCTAGTATCATACCATTACCGCCCGGACCCATATATGCCCATTGGAATTTCATTACATTATTAACTTTGTAATACTCGTCCTGCCATGGAATATAAGGGTAAAAGCCTGTCTGGCAGATCAGGGATTTTACGTCGTTGACAAAATCAAAGCGGCGTTGTGGCTTGTTGTATCTCACATAGCGGTAATCGTCATTTTTAAACTGATGAAAATGCGCTTGTCCCCAGCCTCTTTTGCCGTTAATATATTGAAACGAACTTTCGCGCCAGTTATAGGCGTGCTGGTCATTAGAGTCGATACTTACCCTCCAGAAATATACGATGCTGTCGGTGGTGATAGGGA
>DAOOWO010000314.1:0-3298 GCA_035371225.1 Bacteroidales bacterium
AAAATGCTACAGGGCTTTTCAAAAACGCGAAGGTGCTTTTGCTATCTATCAAAACTATGATGCAGAAATAGCCGTTAATAGTTCGTGCGGGGGATGTCCCGGGTACAGCATTGAATCTGTTCCGCGTGAACTAATTAAAAATAATGTTACCCATGTGCATTTAGCTACAGGTATGTTTGTGGGTTATCCGCCCTGTCCTAATATTAGTTATTTTGAAAAATTTTTGAAAGAAAGATTTGGCCTCCAAATTATTTATGGTACACATCCCATCCCGCAGCAATATTTTATTACCCATAATGAATTGAAATCATGGGAAGGAGAATTTTGGCAAAAGGCAATTCAGTCTATCCTGTGTGATGAACAAACCCGTTTGAGCTATGATTAAAATTGCAGTGGCCAGCGGCAAAGGAGGTACAGGCAAAACGATGGTTGCCACCAATATTTTTTATTCTTTAATGGCTGAGAATTATAAGGTTGTTCTTATCGATTGTGATGCAGAAGCCCCCAATGCCGCAGCATTTTTTGATAGAAAACTTATTGAAAAGGAAACCATTAATCAAATAATTCCTGAAATAAACAGGTCGGCCTGTACTTTCTGTGGTAAATGTCATGATTGGTGTAATTATAATGCCATATTTATTATACCGCCCGCAAAAATCATCACGGTGATAGATGATTTGTGCCATGCCTGCGGTGCATGTTTTGAGGCTTGTAACTTTAATGCCATCAGGGGAAAAAGTGTTTCTCTGGGTGAAATAGCTGCATTCCTCGTAAATCAGCAATATCTGATACCTTTACTTGATCAAAATGAGCCAAAAGCCAAATTTGGATTTAGTAATGCTGATAGAGGTACTGCTAGATCTCAAAGTGCGAATGAGTTATTGAACGAAGATGGATACCGTACCGGTATGATTATTGAATCGCGCATGAAAGTGGGGGTAATGTCGCCGGTAAAACTAATAAAGGCTGCGATAAATAAGATCGATCCGGCAAATGATGTTGCCATACTCGATGCTCCGCCGGGTACTTCCTGTCCTTTTATACAAACCACGGCAACGGCAGATTTTGTGGTGCTTGTTACCGAGCCTACGCCCTTTGGACTTAGTGATTTGAAACAATCTGTAGAAACCCTCAGGCAGATGAACAGGTCTTTTGGCGTAATTATTAATCGTGCCGGGATTGGTAATCGCGATGTGTATAATTATCTGGAAAATAATCATATACCATTGTTGATGGAAATTCCTTACGACCCTCAGATTGCCATGTTGTATTCTAAAGGCTTGTTAGCAGCCCATAGAATGACAACATTAAAAGAAAAACTGGTGGAACTTATTAATAGTATATCTAACAAATTAATAAACAATTGATTATGGAGAAAATGAAATCCGCTAAACAAAAGTTTGTTCGTCTTACGGCTGTAATTTCACGAATCATCGTCGGAGCCGTGTTTATTTTTTCAGGCTTTGTAAAAGCTGTTGACCCGCTAGGAAGCAATTACAAGTTCATTGATTATTTCGACGCTTTTAATATGCCATGGCTGAATACTTTTGCCCTTGTTCTCGCTTTTATACTTAGCGGTCTGGAGTTTCTGATTGGGGCGTGCCTGTTTTTTTCAATACAGAATAAACTGGCTAACTGGGGTGCGCTGCTTTTTATGCTGGTTTTTACCCCCCTCACGCTGTGGCTGGCACTTACCAATCCTGTTCACGACTGCGGCTGCTTTGGCGATGCGGTAATACTTACTAACTGGCAGACTTTTTATAAGAATATTTTTATTTTGATTTTAGTGATAATATCATTTCTTTATCGAAAAAAATTCAAAGCATGGTTGCGCCCGAAAACCGGATGGATAATTATTGGTGCTGTTGCAATATTTATCACCGTTTTTTCTTATTATAATCTTGAGCATCTTCCTGTTATAGATTTCAGGCCTTACAAAACCGGAACTTATATTCCTGACAAAATGATAATTCCGAAAGATGCTCCGGCTGATGAATATGAACAGTATTTCACTTTGCTCGATACCGTGGCGGGAAAAGAAATTACTGTCGAAAGTAAAATTTATACTAAGGACTCTACTTACTGGGGGAAGACTTCAAAATATAAATACCTATCGAGTTCCGAACCCCGCCTCCTAAAACAGGGATATGTGCCACCTATCCATGACTTTAGTATTACATCTCTGGCTGGTGATGACATAACCGATGCCGTACTTACCGATACGTCTTATTATTTTCTGCTGGTGGCTTATGATATTAATAAATCCAGGACCGATAATCAAATGCTGATTAATGATATTTATAACCAGGCAATTAAAGATGGCAATAAATTTATTTGCATGACTTCTTCCTCCGAAACCGAGATTAATTCGTTTAAACAAGCCAATAATGCGAGGTACGAATGTTATCTTACCGATCCTATTACCCTGAAAACTATTGTCAGGGCTAACCCCGGACTGGTATTGCTGCATAAGGGTACCATCCTGGCCAAATGGCACTCAAATGACATTCCTGCTTATGACGAAATTAAAAAATTATACTTGACAAAATGAAGGAAATAGCCGTTGTAAGTGGTAAGGGAGGAACAGGGAAATCAAGTATCAGTGCTGCTTTTGCAACACTAGGTGCCAAAATTGTTCTGGCCGACTGCGATGTGGATGCTGCCAATCTTTACCTGCTGTTCGAACCGCAACGAAAGGAAGAAATAGTGTACATCGGTGGCAACAAAGCCTTGGTAGACCATAGCCTTTGCACCATGTGCGGAATTTGTGTTACGCAATGCCGTTTTGATGCAATAAGTACCCACGATAACAGGATCGTGATAACCGAAACCTCTTGTGATGGTTGTTTCTTGTGCGCGCGAATTTGTCCTGAAGGAGCTATCAGCATGGAAAAAAGTGATAAAAGCCGGTTGTTTGCAGGCTCTTTCCGCAACGGACAAATGGTTTACGGACGACTGGCACCCGGCGAAGAAAACTCGGGGAAATTGGTCAGTATGGTTCGCGAAAAGGCCAAATCACTGGCCAATGAAAACAACCTGGATACCATTATCCTCGACGGGCCTCCGGGTATTGGATGCCCGGTAATATCCACTCTTACAGGTGTCAGTAGGGTGGTAATAGTTACGGAACCCACAATTTCTGGATTTCATGATATGACTCGAATAATTGAGATAGTACAAAAATTCAATGCACAACCCTCAATAATTATCAACAAATTTGACCTGAATCAGGAAATGGCCGATGAGATTTCGGCATGGTGCAACCAAAAAGGCATTTTTGTTGCGGGCCGCCTGCCTT
>DAOOWO010000315.1:0-3297 GCA_035371225.1 Bacteroidales bacterium
TATCAGGTTAATTCAAAATTTACGGTGGGTATGGACTTTGGCGCTGTTTACGAATACCGGCCCAAATGGATGGATTACAAATATGATATGGATGGCAAAACCAATATGTGGCGTCGCGATCAGGATAAATACCTGGTAAAAGTGGGAATTTCGCTTACCGATGTGGGTAGGGTAAGATATAACCGAGGCCAGCAGACAAAAGATTTTCGTGCGCATGTTTCCGAAATGGATATCAGGGAAATAGGGATTTATGATTATAATGATTTCAATGATTTTATTGATTCTACTTTTACTTTTTATGATGTAACAGATAAATACACCATGAATCTTCCCATGAGTTTAAGTCTTCAGGCTGATGTGAGGGTGGTAAAAGGGTTTTATGTAAATTTTGTGCCTTATCTGGCGCTGATGCAGGGCAAAAATGACGAAAACAAAAATCATTACCTTAGTTCAATAAACCTCATTCCCCGTTATGATATGGACTGGTTTGGGGTATCGCTGCCCATGCAGTACAATAGCAATAATAAGTTCAACGTGGGCCTTGGCTTGCGTTTGGGACCTATGTGGGTTGGCTCCAACGATATTTTTTCGACACTGATTTCGGGCAGGGTAAGCCGCGCCTCCGTGTGTGTGGCCCTCAAGGTGCCTATCATGTACCCGGCTCCCGAGGATATGGACAAAGACAAGGTGTCTGACAAACTCGACCAGTGCGTCGACCTTGCCGGTCCGTGGGAACTCAAAGGTTGCCCCGACCGTGATAATGACGGTATTATTGATATTCACGATTTATGTCCCGATACACCCGGTATCCCCATATTTAATGGTTGCCCCGACCGCGATGGTGATAGCATTATTGACATGAACGACGATTGTCCCGACGATAAAGGCCTGGCTAAATACAAGGGTTGTCCTGATACCGACCACGATGGCATCATTGACAAAGAGGATGATTGTCCTTTGGCAGCCGGCATTCCTGCCTTCAGAGGCTGTCCTGATACCGACGGCGATGGCCTGGCCGACAAGGATGACAACTGTCCTACCGTTCCGGGAACTATCGAAAACAAAGGTTGTCCGTTTATTGATTCCGATGGCGACGGTATAGCCGACAAAGACGACGATTGCCCGTCTATCCCCGGCGAAAAGGCGTTTAGCGGCTGTCCCGATACCGATGGCGACGGAATCAGCGATAAATACGATATGTGTCCTACCATTAAAGGCATACCCGAAAACAAAGGCTGTCCGGAAATCAAGAAAGAAGAACAGGAAACCATACGTAAGGCCTTCGACAACCTGGAGTTTGAAACCGGCAAGGCCATAATCCGCACCAGTTCTTATCCTTCGCTCAACGAGCTGGCCGATGTATTGAAAAAACGTGAAGATTTTAAACTGCTCATATCGGGCCATACGGATGATGTGGGCAACGATGCCAGCAATATGACCTTGTCGAAAAACCGTACCCTGGCTGTGCGTGATTACCTGGTAGGCAAAGGCATTGACACTTCCAGATTTAAGACCGAATGGTTTGGTGAAACCAGGCCGCTTGTGCCGAATACTTCGCCGGAAAACCGTCAGAAAAACCGCAGGGTTGAAATGAATATTTTCTTTTAGAAACAACATGTATAAAAGGATCCCGGATTAATGATGATTGGTCCGGGATTTTTTTTGTATCGGTGGCTTCGAGGGCCTCAGCCACCGTATCGAGGGCCTCAGCCACCGGATTGAGAGCCTCAGCCACTGTTCATACATGCAAGTGATAGGATGACTGCGCGCCGGCCTACCGCTGAAGGCAGTCATCATATCACTAAAATTTTGCGGTGGCTTCGAGAGCCTCAGCCACCGTCGAGGGCCTCAGCCACCGGATCGGGAGCCTCAGCTACCGGAGAGAAACAGAATGTTAATTTTATAAAAAAAATATTAAAAAAGAATTTGTTCATATAAAAGTATTATTTAGGTTTGTAAATCAATTTTAGGATGAAGACTATCATTTTAAAACCGGTTAATCATCGCGGGGCGGAGCGGATGCTAGTCCAGTTTCCCTTCGACAATGAACTTATCGCCTGTATAAGGAAGGTGCAGGGCGCCACGTTCAGCGCTAGCTATAAGAGTTGGCATGTGCCAAACAGCAGTGAAACCATGGACGATTTGAAAAGGGTTTTTGCGGGAGTGGCATTGATTGAAGTTCCCGGGGTACAGACCGGACATACATCGGATGAAAAAAATGATGTGCTCAGTGGAGAGCAAAAGATGGAAGACCGGCCCGGAAATTCGTTGATTGACGAAAGTCAGGAATCAATCGTTCTGACTCAGATTATGAAGTTCACGCGATGGATGGAACAGAAGCGTTATAGTGCGAGCACCATAAAAACTTATACTGACGCGCTCAGGGTATTTTTCAGATTTCACCGCGGGACAGCGGTTGAGAAAATCAGCAACCAGGATGTGGTAAGGTTTAACAACGAATATATTCTTGAGAATCATTATTCAGTAACGTACCAGAGCCAGGTGATCAATTCGATAAAGCTTTTTTACAGGCGTATTCAGGAGAAAGAGCTAAACATAGAAAAGATTGACCGGCCCCGGCGTCAGCACAAATTGCCCAATGTGTTGAGCAAGGAAGAGGTGTCGGCGATATTGAAAGCGCCAAAGAATATAAAGCATCAGGCGATGTTATCGTTGATCTATTCGTGCGGATTGCGAAGGAGTGAGATGCTTAAGCTGAAACCCTCGGATGTTGATTCGCGTCGTAACCTTTTGATCATAAGAAATAGCAAGGGTTTTAAAGATCGTGTAGCTCCGTTGTCGGATAAGACGATAGCGATGTTGCGGAGTTATTACAAGGTATATAAACCCAAGGTTTGGTTATTTGAGGGGCAGTATGCGGGAGAACCTTACAGTGAGCAAAGTTTACAAAATGTATTCAAGCATGCGTTGAAGGCTGCACGAATTGTTAAGCCGGCCACTTTACATTGGTTACGGCATAGTTATGCGACGCATTTGTTGGAGAATGGCACAGATTTGAGATATATACAGGAGATATTGGGACATAAGAGCAGCAGGACGACAGAGATATATACACATGTAACGAATAAAAGTTTACAAAAAATAACAAGTCCGTTTGATCTTTTGGATATTTGATATATTTGTATAAAAATTTGAAGGAGAAAAAAATAAAATAACAAGAAATGGTACCTATCCAACAAATGTGTGCTGAATAAGTATGATTTTGTGGTGGGTATATGTAAGTTACCAACAAGCCTAACAGAAAAGCACAGACAATATATTGGGGAACCATATTTT
>DAOOWO010000316.1:0-3295 GCA_035371225.1 Bacteroidales bacterium
CCCAGGCAGTTTGATATTGAGAAAATAGATAAGTTCGGATCCGATTCAAGCACAAACCAAGGGCTGGTGATACATAATAAAAATATTAATAACATCACCCCCCAACTATTAGGAATGATTCGTGAAAAGTTTAACCTCCCATTTGCATTTTATAATACAACTAATTTAGAAATTACCTCAGATTTTACAGAAGGTTTTTCTGCATTGATTTTTCGTTATGATAAGAGAAAAATTCATCATACTGAGTCCGGGATGACCTGTTTTAAGATTACAAAATGCCTGCAACCGGAAGATCAAAATAAATGGATTTTAGACCAACTTATTGATTATTTTGCTTTTAGAAATGTTTATCCCCAAAAAGAAGTTGTGGCAAGGATTGATAATCTTACATTCCCTTCGCTTTCTATCCATTTTTTTATGATAATGCAGAAACTCGGCATCAGGAATTTCATGGTTCCATTTTCATTGAAAAATCTGTCTTTTATAAAGGAGTTAAATAAATATTTTCAAGAGTATTCCTCAGAAAATGAAAAAGGAAATATTCCTGAACTTGAGCAGTGGCGCAGCCAGATTGATGTTCTTGATAATAACCTGATTGATATCTTAAAACAACGGCAGGAGATTGTTCATGCAATGGGCACATATAAAAAACAAAATAATCTACCTTATTTCAACCCGGAACGCTGGATAGAGATTTTAAAAACTCGTAAAGTAGTTGCTGGCAATTTAAATATAGATCAGGATATGATCGAAAAAATATTTACAGCAATCCATCTCAATAATTTAAAGACTATGATTGAAGGGGAAAATTAAACGAGTGAGTTTCCTTTCATCAGGTCTTCGATATCAGAGATATCTTTAGGTATAGGCCTGCCTAACACGCGGTTCCCATTTTCAGTGACCAAAACATCATCTTCGATGCGGATACCGCCGAAGTCCAAATATTTTTCCACTTTATCATAATTGATGAATTCGGTGAACTTATTTTCTGATTTCCACAGTTTAAACAATTCGGGAATGAAATATATTCCGGGTTCTACCGTTAGCACAAACCCGGGCTGGAGCCTTCTTCCCAAACGCAGGTAGGCCGTGCCAAACTGATCGATGGGGCGCACCTCGTCGTCGTAACCAACGAAAATCTGTCCGATGTCTTCCATATCGTGCACATCCAGCCCCATCATGTGCCCCAGGCCGTGAGGCAGGAAAAAAGCGTGTGCTCCCTGTTTAACGGCTTCGGAGGTGTCGCCCTGCATCAACCCTAGCTTTTTCAGGCCGTCGGCAATAACTTTGCAGGCAAGCAGATGTACCTCCTGATATTTTATTCCGGGTTTAATGGCGGCAATAGCTGCCAGTTGTGCATTCAGCACTATCTGATAGATTTCTTTTTGTTTTTGAGTGAATGTGCCGCTGACAGGCACCGTACGCGTGTGGTCGGTGGCATAGTGATCAGGTGTCTCAAAACCGGCATCTATCAACAGCAGGTCGCCCTCTTTCATTTGGTTACTGTGGTCGTGTCCGTGTAAAATCTCTCCCCTGACCGACAAAATGGTAGGGAATGATAAAGCCCCGTTTTTGGCGCGGGCAATGCCTTCCATTTGTCCGGCTACTTCGTATTCGTAAATGCCAGGTTTTACCATCTTCATAGCTTTGGTAAACATCTCGTAAGCGGTTTCCATGCCTTTTTCTATGGCGTCTATCTCTTCGGGATTTTTCAACGAGCGCAGTTTTATCACGGCCTGAATCAGCTCCATTGAAGCATTTTCCTTTAGTTTTTCTGTTGCTATTCCCAGTACCTGGCTCAGAAAGATTTTTGTGTTGGGGTTGTAGGGTGGCAGAAAATGCAGGCTGCGGTTTTGTTTTTTTGCTTCCAGAATATATTTTGCGTAGTCTGTATAAGGTGCCGAAACTGTTATTCCGGTTTGTTTTATTTTTTCGGCCAGCAACGGCAGCGGCCCTGTCCAGATGATGTCTTCGATATCCACATCATCACCGAAAATAATTTCCTTGTTATTGTCAATATCAATGATGGCGGCCAGCCCGGGTTCGTCGAGGCCAAAAAAGTATAAAAACGTGCTGTCCTGCCTGAAGTGATAGGCATTTTGAGGGTAGTTCATCGGCAGTTCGGTATTGCCTGTAAAAATTAGCAGTCCATTAGTGAAGTGACTTTTTAAATTGTTTCTTCTTTCGGAGTAAATATTGGCTGAAAACATATTGTTATTTTTTTAGATTTATAATTAAGGATTGATTTACGTGTTAGTTTCCTTTTGTCAACAGGTGTCAATCGGGTTTTCCGGTTTAGGTTACTTTTTCATTAGCCTTTCAATATCGTCGGCTTCCACAGGAATGTTTTTCATCAGGTCGACAGGTCCTTTTTCGCTTACCAGAATGTCATTTTCGATGCGGATTCCTATCCCTTCTTCTTTGATATATATGCCGGGTTCGCAGCTCAGCACCATCCCTGGTTTCAGTTCTATTTGCCGCGTGCCCACATCGTGCACATCCAGCCCGATAAAATGAGAATTGCCATGCATATAGTATTTGAAATACAGCGGATTTTGCGGATCCTGATTTTGCACATCCTGCCTTGAAAACAGTCCCAGATTGATCATTTCTTCTTCCATAAGCACGGTGACCGCTTTATTGATTTTTTCGATGGTGGTGCCGGGCACAATAAGGTTTATTGCCTGTTTTTGTACACGCAATACTGCATTATAACAATCCTTCTGGCGTTTTGTAAAGCTGCCGTTAGCTGGAATGGTGCGCGAAAGGTCAGCGGCATAATTGCCGTATTCGGCGCCGATATCAAATAAAACCAAATCGCCATCTTTAATACCAACATCATTTTTTATATAATGCAGCACGCAGGCATTCATACCTGAGGCCACTATGGGTGCATAAGCATGGCCTGAAGCCCCGTTGCGAATAAACTCATGGGTGATTTCGGCTTCCGCTTCGTACTCCATCATACCCGGACGCAGGCTGCCGAGCATCCTTCTGAAAGCTTTTTCTGTGATATTACAGGCTTGCTGAATAATGTCAATTTCTTCGGGCTCTTTGCAAAGGCGACATTCGGTGATAAGAGGGTGGAGGCGTTCAAAATTGTGCAAAGGGTATTCTTCTTTCATGCGCTTGGAAAAACGCAGGTCGTTGGATGGCACATCTGTCGAAAACCGCGCATTTTCATAAATATTGATGTAGATGTTCTCTGCCCGCAGTGCAAGGTCTTTCAGGGTATCTTCAAAACTCTCGAGCCACTTCACATTGTTTACCCCCGAAACATTGCGGGCCTGCTCCT
>DAOOWO010000317.1:0-3267 GCA_035371225.1 Bacteroidales bacterium
TGCTTACTTTTTCATAGCCGTTTTACCGGGATGGTTCGCCATACCAACCAACGACGCCGTTGAAAACATCACTATCGGGCAAATAGCCAAAAGCGTGTTCATCTATCTCGGCATTCCTTTTATCGCTGGATTTCTCACAAGATTCATACTGGTTAGGGTAAAAAGCAAAGAATGGTACCACACGAAGTTTATTCCTAAAATAAGCCCGCTTACCTTGATAGCTTTGCTGTTCACGATTATCGTCATGTTCTCGCTGAAAGGAGAATACATTATCAGGATACCGCTTGACGTAGTGCTGATAGCCATCCCGCTGCTGGTGTATTTTATGATCATGTTCTTTGCATCCTTATACCTGAGCAAAGGAATTGGGGCCACTTACGGGCAGAGCGTTACACTTTCGTTCACTGCCGCCAGTAACAATTTCGAACTGGCTATTGCTGTTGCCATAGCAATTTTTGGCATGAATTCGGGCGAAGCTTTTGCCGCCGTCATCGGGCCTTTGGTAGAAGTGCCGGTAATGATCGGATTGGTAAACGTGGCTTTCTGGTTCAGGAAGAAGTATTTTAATGCAGAAGCTTGAAATAGTTTTATAAAGGATCATGGTTCAGCATTATTGCAGACACACGAAATGTTTTAATCAAACGATTATTTCTTTTAGATTTGTATCATAATTGAAAATTCCATGATTAATAAAGCGACAAATCGAAAATCATTAGCGTCTATTGTGTGGTTCTCAATAATTGCTTCTATTTTAACTATTTTATTAAAATCCACCGCTTATTATATAACTGGTTCGGTCGGTTTTTTTTCCGATGCAATGGAGTCGTTTATAAACCTTGCAGCCGCGATAATAGCATTTATTATGCTAACAATTGCTGCACGGCCACCTGATAAAGAACATCCTTTTGGACATGATAAAGCGGAATATTTCTCAAGCCTAATTGAAGGAATACTGATTGTTTTGGCTGCAATCGGAATTATTTATACGGCCGTTAACCGTATTTTTCATCCACAGCCATTGGAAGAATTAAACATTGGTATGGGTCTTTCGGCATTTGCCACCTTAATAAATTTTGTAACAGCCCGGATACTGTTGCATTATGGACGAAAACACAACTCCATTACACTTGAGGCAGATTCGCACCATTTGATGGCTGATGTGTGGACGACAATAGGAATTATTATCGGTATTTTGTTGGTAAAGCTTACCAATTGGCAACTTTTAGACCCTCTTATGGGTATTGCTGTAGCAATTTATATTATTTTCACCGGAATGAAACTTATTGTCCGTTCCACTGATGGATTAATGGATTCAAAGATTTCTGAAAAAGAAATAATGCTTGTCAAACAAATATTAAACCGTTACGCTACACAAGGTATAAACTATCATTCATTATATACAAGACGGGCTGCGTCAAAAAGTTTTATAACCTTTCACCTGCTTTTTCCGGGTGATTTGACAATACACGAAGCCCACGAATTCTCTAAAACGATTGAAAAGGAAATAATTACTGCGTCCCCGTTGGCACACGTTTTTGTACACCTTGAACCTTTAAGTGACCCCGAAGCATTTGATGATATCCAACAAAAAAACGGATAGTATAAAAATTGATGGAATAAAAAGACAATATAAAAATTACATAAAATACAGGTTGTTTCGTATTTGCGGATGAAACTTTAATAATGAAAAAAGTAAATATATCCATACTGATATTCATTTTAAGTTACCACGTTGCACCTGGGCAGAAAAACTTTTATGAGCGGCTCTCGGACTCGGCTATCGCATTGACAAAAGTGCAGGTTGTTTACGATCCGGGCTATTATGTTATGGATTATCCAAACGGAGACGTACCGGCTGACAAAGGTGTCTGTACAGACGTGATCATACGTGCTTACAGAAAAATGGGGATAGACCTGCAAAAAGAGGTGCATGAGGATATGATCAAAAATTTCAAAAAATATCCGGACATATGGGGCTTGACGCATACGGACAAAAACATTGACCACAGAAGAGTGCCCAATCTTATGGTTTTCTTTACCCGGCATGGTACAGTCAAGCCGATTACAGGCAATCCTGACGATTTTCTGCCCGGTGATATCGTTTGCTGGAACCTGGGCGGTGATGTAAGCCACATAGGGTTGGTTGTGAATAAAAAATCAAGTGATGGTAAAAGGTTTATGATTGTTCATAACATAGGACAAGGACAAGTTCTTGAAGATTGCCTTTTCGAGCATAAAATAACAGGACACTTCCGTTACAACAATTAAGAAGAAGTGTTTTGATGTTTAAAACATTTTCCAATAAATATGTATATTTGGAGTGTTTAATTATTGGGAAAGCAAAACAACACAGCTTATTAAAACACCTATGAGCCTCTACGAAAAGCTACAGAAAGCCACCAGTGAAGAAGACGTGAAAGACACTTATATCAAAGCGCTTGGACTGAAAGAATATCAAAAAAACCTGATCGACATACAAACAAAAGAAATCTGGTTCGAAGCCAAAGATTCCGCCAAACATTCTACCTACGCCATGTTCACGCAGCTTATGCACTATGTTCAGCAGGCGCTGGATAAAGGAGAATACATCCCTCCTTTTTTATGCGTGATAGATACACAAAAGGCGGCTATAATGAAAAGCGCTGATGTGCTTCCTTTTCTCGAAAAGAAAACCATTAAGTGGGGAAAATCGGCCAGCGGTTATACGCAGGAAGCACTGGATGCTATCTCGGCCTATATCGGCACTTACTTTGTTTCGTTCAAAATTGAAACCCACGAAGAAGAGTTTATCAGCACCATAAAAAATGCTATTAAAAACGGCGATATCATCCGCACACAAATTACCCCCGACAACCTGAAACAGGTCTTTGACAAATGGGTACTGATGATAGGCCGCGAAATAGCCGGTGTGGCCGAAGAAGATTATGCCCTGCTGTTTTTTGCCGACATCATGAGCGACGGCACTGTGGCCACACACGATAACCTGCCTGCCGAACTGCTGCACAAAAACAACGCTCCGGTGTTCAGCCTGGGTGGAAAAATATACGAACTGGGCAACAAAGAAGGCTACCGCCGGTTTTGGGCCATCTACCACCGCCCGCCCAAAGCCGAATACCGGAACTACCTGCTCGAAAGGCGCGACAGCCTGATACCTTTGGACGATCGAAGCTTTAAAGGCGCTTATTATACCCCGCTCCATGTGGTGGACAAGGCATACGACAAACTGGCGGAAACCCTTGGACACAACTGGCAAGGAATTTATAATAT
>DAOOWO010000318.1:0-3263 GCA_035371225.1 Bacteroidales bacterium
CTGTTTTTTTTAATCTTTATAATATTTTCATATAAAAATTCATTAAAATATTGTTACAAATTTAATGAAAAAATGATGAAAATACAAGAAAATGCCGGGTTATTTTTTTGGCGGCGGAGTGTTAAAATTGAGTAAAAGGCCTTCGCCTTTTTTCCTTTTAATTGCTGAATTGGTATTTATGTCCGAATGACCTTATCACTTAATAAATCAGGGAATTAACGAGGATGTCTTAAATTCGGAATTGTACAACAAAATCCCTGTTAACATTTCACGGTGGCTTCGGGAGCCTCAGCCACCGGTTTTCTGATTTCTTAAATTTCTATTTGTTTATCTTTTTGGGAAAATTATTCATACTTACCAGAACAGTCATGATTACGTTTGGTTAAGACATTGTAAATTGTAACTTATTAAGTTAAAATTAAACATTACAATGTCTTAAATGTAATTTTCAGGAAAGATGAAGATAATACCTTGATATGATTAAATTAAGGAATAGTAGAAACACGGTATCCTCTATGCCAGATGTATTGGCCGCATCCCAGTCCACCGTTCATGAAACTTGATGAAATGCTGTCGTCCCAAAGTCTTAACCCATAATGGTAAGCGCTGTAAAAGCCTGTTGAGTCAAGATAAACATCGCGGCCTAATACACTTAAGGTGGAATCGGTCAACCCGTAATTAACGGAAATAACCGTGTCTCTCACAGAGGAGCAGGTGCCGCATGGACCATAACAATTAATAGTTTCTTTAACCTGATATTTCCCAATGTATTTATCCCTGAAATCGGCAGGTTTTACAGGTTCATCATTGTCGTTATCTTTGTGACACGAAATGGTAAAGATTGCCAGAGTATAAAGCCCAATTATCAATAGAACTTTTCGCATCATTATTAATTGTGTTTTAGACATTTACAAAGTTACAAACTTATTTGCCTGAATCCAAGTAAAACGGGCTTTTTGTTTCCCCGAAAAAAGCGGCTATTGTGTCCTGCTTACATGAGGCATACGCCAATGCTGTACCCCGGCATTAATTTGAAGCTATCGGACGAGAATTTACTTTAGTTTTTTGATTTGCTTGAGGTATTCTTTTTCAAAATAGCTATACCATTTATCGCCTAAAGTGTATTCCAACACCTTTACTTTTGGAGTGGCAGTTAATCCGTTTTTTACATCGTTTAAGGCATAGGCACGTGCAAGTGCCAGTTGCTGATATTTGGTGGTAGATTTTATCACATTACGGTGCTTTAACTGTTTCAGCAGGTACATGGCGTTTTCCAGTTCGCCGGCATCAGTAAGCCAGGTAAGACCGTAATACACAAATCCAGAATGCTGTGATGCAATATACAGATGCAGGGGCTGATGTGTTATGCCATAATCCTGAATGGAATTATCCTGATAATAAGGGGTCAGTTTGTTGTACAATTCGATGGCTTTGAGGTAGTCATTGTTTTTAACACAGTCGTTGCATTGGTTTATCCATTGCTGATATTGAGCCGGTTTTTCGGTATTTGCCTGTCCTTTTTTTGCTATTTCATTATTGATATCACAGTCGATATTTTTTATCACGGTTTGCAGGGCTTCACTGTAATTGCTGTGGGCAACAATGAAGTTTTTTTCAATTTCGGCTTTTATGGCTAAATCTACCTTTGTGTCGTAATCTTTTTGCACATTCTGGCATTCCTGGCTGAAGATGGATTTTTTCAGATTTTCGATACGAACCGACAGCGCGGAGTTGTCCGAAAGTCCATAAGCTTTCTGGTCGTCAATAATTAGCCTCAGGGTGTTGCGGGCAAGGGTGAGATTGTTGGAGTTGACCGCTGCTTCGGCATCATCAATATCCAAAAACAGCGATTCGAGTTTTGATTTTTTAAGCAAGTCGGGGAGCAGCCTGTCTTTTTGTACAGGATAGTCATTTTCAATGCTTGTGGCATTGGAAAATTCTGCAAAAGCCGCACGGTAATCTTTTACCAACATTTTTTCTTTGCCTTTTTTCATAGAATCATAATATTCATCAATGCCGATCTTTTGTTTCAATGCTTTGGCGTCGCTGTTGTCGGCGATGTATTTTGAGAATTTTTCCTGGTACAAAATGCCTCGGGTAGCTTCAGAGGAAGCTTCTTTAAATTTTTTCTGTGTGAACAATTTGTCGGCATTTTTCAAATAATTTAAGTAAATACCCTGATGGCAGTCACGGCGGATAAATTCAAGGGTGTCGGAACATGAAAATGAAGGAATACTTTTACAAAAATCTTCGGCTTTGTCGGTTGCATTTAATGCATCGGTATATTTTCCTCCGGTAAGCAGACCGGCGGCTATGTTCAGATCATGCCATTCGATGGCTTTGGCAAGCCGGGCAGCATTGCTGAGGGTGTTCCCATCAATGTTTTTTAACGAATAAAGTTTTTTAATCTCTTGTTTGGCTTCATCAATCTGATTGGTTTCATAAGCTATCTGCGCTATAAAAAACTGTGAAGGAGGGTAGGTGGGATAATAGTGTAATGATTGACCAAAGGCTATTTTTGCTTCAGCCATTTTATTTTTGTCATAAAGTTCGGTGCCTTTGTTGTAATACAATTCGTGAATTATGGATTTGGTATAATTCAATTGGTTTTGTATGGCAGAATGGCTTTTTTTGATGTCAACGATTTTGGTTTTCAGCATCAGTGGATCAAAGTTTTCTATCTGCAACAGTTTCCAGAAAGGTGCCTGGGCGATGTTTTCAATCATGGTGTTGAAACTGTTTAACGAGGCCTGAGTCTTTTCTGCTTCTTCAAAAGCATTGGGATTGATAGCCGAGAGCTGTTTTCCGATATTTGTGATATCCATGTCGGCAGTATAGTATTGATCTATCATGCCTGCTTTCTGGCGGAAGTGGTCGCGGGCAATCATATCATAGTACAATTTGGTTTCATTGATGACAAAATTGTAGGCTGTCGATAATGAATCATCATTACATTGGAGTAAGACTTCGTTGAATGTTGGCTTAAATTCGTTTTTGGGCTGGGCAAATTTATAAATAACGCTGCCGTTTTTGCGGCTCAGGGTGGCTGTAAATTCATATTTTGACGGGAACAACACCTCAGACATGTTAAATCCTTTGTAAAAGATGTCTCCGTTGATTTTAAGATCCTGGTAGGAGACATAAATGCTGACCACATTGCCTTTGCGTGTTACCTTGATATTTTCATTGATGGTTAATGTGATCTTTGTCTGATAAACCGGCTTGGGGATGGTTTTTGATATGGCATCAATTATTTCGTTGAT
>DAOOWO010000319.1:0-3261 GCA_035371225.1 Bacteroidales bacterium
GTAAGATACCTCCAGTACCGACGACTGTGTACTATTGGCATTGACCAGCAATGTAACTTCCGAATGCGAGGTTTTTAGTTTGCTGTTTATTTCGGCGGCCTTAAGCTGTAATTGAGAAAGAGAGAGGGAGTATGAATCTGCGTCTGCCGTCAAATCTGTTAATTGTTTATTGATGTCGAAAATCCTGACCTGGAAAAAATCAGCAGCTTTTTGCAGTTCAGCCACGTTAACCCCTGTTGATTGGCCGCCCAATGACTGGTTTTTAAGCAACATATCTTTTTGTATGGTCAGCGCGTTTTTTTGATCGTTGACAGCAGCAATTTTTTTTGTAAGTATATTAATAGAATCATTAATTGCTTTACTTTTCAGCTTTTCAGCCTCTGCCGTGGAAGATACTAGTTTATGTGAAACGGAAAGCAGTGTAACATTGTCCTGAGCGCTGATTTTTATTGATTGTGGATTTAATCCCGGAGCGAAGTCATTAAGTACCACGGTATTTCTTCCTTTAACCAGGTTTGCTGTCACCTTATAACGCATTTGGGCACCGGTCATATATACAATCACATTATTAAGCGCCGGGCTTAACCTGATGATATTTACTTCCTGGCAAAAAATTATTGCGGGTGAAAAGATGCCAATCATTAAAAGGAAAAATATTTTTTTCATTGAACTGTTTTTTTTTCAAAAATAAGCATTTAGCGAGGTTTGATTAAGAAAAATCTGATAGTTTTTTTTGAAAAAAAAATATTATTTAAAAAAGTTTATTGGTTTATAAATAGTATACCTAAAAAAACTAAATTTGCGCTACCAATTAAAAAAATTATTTAATTAATAACTTAATAATCAATATGAAAAAAATCCTTATTGTTGGAGCAGTTGGTCAGATAGGTTCTGAACTTACCATGGAACTCCGCAGCATTTACGGTAACGACAATGTTATTGCCAGTACCCGGAAGACAAAACCTTCGGAAATCGTTGGCAATTCAGGACCTTTCGAATATTTTGATATCCTGAATAAGCAGGCAATGGCCGATGTGTGCAAAAAATACAATGTGGACTGCATTATTAACCTGGCTGCAATACTTTCTGCAGTGGGAGAACAAAATCCGCTTATGGCATGGGATATCAACATGAACGGCTTAATCAATGTGCTTGAACTGGCTCGCGAAATGAAGATGGAAAAAGTTCTTTGCCCAAGCTCTATCGCTGTGTTTGGCCCCGGAACACCTCTTGATTGTGCTCCTCAGGAAACCGTGCTGAAGCCTTCAACTATGTATGGAATAACTAAAGTTGCCGGCGAATTGATATGCGATTATTATGTAAAGAAATACGGTTTGGATGTCCGCGGTCTGCGTTATCCCGGCATCATCAGTAACGAAACTCTGCCCGGCGGCGGCACCACTGATTACGCTGTGGCTATTTATTACGATGCCATTAAATATGGCAAATATACGTGCTTTGTAAAAGAAGATACCCGCCTTCCGATGATGTATATGCCCGACTGCCTCAAGGCTACTGTGGATCTGTTGCAGGCCGATTTTTCAAAACTGAAACACCACAGCGATTTCAATGTGGGTGCAATGAGTTTTTCGGTGAAGGAAATGGCTGAAAATATTAAAAAATATATGCCTGATTTTACTATTGAGTACAAACCGGATTTTCGTCAGGCTATTGCCGACAGTTGGCCCGATGCAGTGGATGATAGTGCTGCACGCGAAGAGTGGGGATGGAAACCCAGCTACGATCTTGATGCTATGACACAAGATATGCTGAAAGTGATAGGCGAAAAACATAAAAAAGGATTAATTTAGGAAGTGCTTAGAGTGAACTAAAGTTATGAGCGAATAAAGTTGAATAGGATGGATAATAAGGAATTCAACTGAAAGATAGCAATGAAAAACTCAGGAAATAAATAAACTTCAGAATTTCTTTCAATTTTTTCTTCCATCGGAAAAACTTTAAAACTTTAACTCACTTTAGCTCACCCTGGTTCACTTTAATTCACTAACAATAAATTATAAACAAGTATTAAAAGGAGATTATTTGTATGCAAACAAAAATGAAAGCCTACCTGGCTGAAGAACTCAAAAAACTGGAAGAACAGAAACTCTTTAAACACGAACGTATCATCGAAAGTCCGCAAGGCGCAGAGATCATCGTGAAAGGAAAAAAATGTCTGAACTTCTGTGCCAACAATTACCTTGGCCTTTCGTCACATCCCGAACTTATCAAAGCGGCTCACAAGGAAATTGACCACCGTGGTTATGGTCTGTCTTCCGTTCGTTTTATCTGCGGAACACAGGATATACACAAAGAACTGGAAAATAAAGTTTCTGAATTTTTGGGCATGGAAGACACAATTTTGTTTTCCTCATGTTTTGATGCTAACGGTGCCGTATTTGAACCACTTCTCGGAGAGCACGACGCTATCATCACTGATGCATTGAACCATGCTTCCATCATTGACGGTATCCGTCTTTGCAAAGCCCAGCGCTGGATTTACAAACACGGCGATATGCGCGATGTCGAAGAGATTGACCCGGCTAACGATAAAATGGCCAAAGGTCTTGAACGTTGTCTGAAAGAAGCCCGCGAAAAAGGTTGCCGTTTCATCATGGTTGCTACAGATGGCTCTTTCTCCATGGATGGTGACATCGCTAAACTGGATGAGATCTGTGACCTGGCTGAAAAATATGACGCCCTCGTAATGGTTGATGACAGCCATTCAACAGGTTTTCTTGGGAAAACCGGTCGCGGAACACACGAATACCGTGGTGTAATGGGAAGAGTTGATATCATCACCACTACATTCGGAAAAGCATTAGGTGGAGCTTCCGGTGGCTGTATTTCTTCAAGCAAAGAAATCGTTAGCTGGATGCGTAACAAAGCCCGTCCTTATCTGTTCTCAAATACCGTTGCTCCCTCAGTTGTTGGCGCTACGATTAAGGTTATTGACATATTGACAAAATCTACCGAATTGCGCGATAAACTGGAACGTAATACAAAATACTTCCGTGAAAAGATGACAGCGGCAGGTTTTGATATTATTCCGGGAGAACATCCAATTGTAGCTATCATGTTTGGCAAATATCCCGATTGTTCAAAACTGGCTGTTAATTTTGCAAACAGGATGCTCGAAGAAGGCATTTATGTTACAGCATTCTCATTCCCGGTAGTTGCTAAAGGCAAAGACCGTATCCGTGTTCAGATTTCGGCAGGACACGAAATGGAACATGTCGAAAAAGCTATTGCCGCCTTTAC
>DAOOWO010000320.1:0-3248 GCA_035371225.1 Bacteroidales bacterium
TATTAGTTTTTCTTCTGTCAGTTTATTTCTGCGATACCGAATTGTAGTTCCCTTATCATCCGGCAGAACAGAACCCTGAAAGGATGCAAAAAAATGGTTTCTGTAAAAAATGTCTTCGACTTTCGGTTGAAGATTATTAAATACCGGATTTATGAAACGTTCCTGACAATCATTTAACAACGCGCCGAAAACTGCGCATAAATTGGCTTCAAACCATCCGTTATTTGTGAAATCAAAAAAAACGTCAGTAAATCCATGATTTTTTAATTCATGGTAAACTCTGGTAAAAAAACTATACCCCTCATAATTGCTGCATACTTTTGCGGGGATGGTTATTGAGGTTTTTGATTCCGGAATTTTCATTACTAAAATACAAATGTAAGCTAATTTTTTAACTCTGCTTCTCGTTAATGAATACAAAATTCTTTATACTATTTACATAACATTCTATAAGGAAAAATAACTGAACGGAATGGCTATTAATATTGGCATATAATTTAAAACGTTGTTAATTTTTGTTTCTTTGAACTGATTGGAAAAGCCACATAAGAAACAGAGCCGAACGAAAAAGATTTTTACCTTGTTTTAGTCTTTTTTGTTGCCATTTTGTTACTCAAAAAACAAAAGGCCTGTAAAATCAATGCTTACAGACCTTTTTAAGTAGCGGGAAGAGGACTCGAACCTCTGACCTTCGGGTTATGAGCCCGACGAGCTACCACTGCTCCATCCCGCAATATATTTTTAAAAGAACTTATTTCGTTTACTTGCCTGACGAGCTATCCGTCAATTGGCGAATCCATCCCGCAGTTTGTGAGTGCAAAGGTACAACATCTTTGCATTATGGCAACTATTTTTTTAATATTTTTTTAATGACTTGCTTTCGCGTATCCGGCCGATGTGTCAGGAAACCTTACGGTAGCGGAACACGGCGAGCGTTATCACGGTAATGCTATAACACAGAAGTATGACAAAATCTCTTAGTATATCAATAAAACCGGAGCCTTTTAGCAGTATCATCCTGATGATCCGCATGAAATAAGATACGGGATTGAGGTAGTTAATGGTTTGCGCCCAGTTTGGCATACTATCGGTGGGAGTGAAGATGCCGCTCATCATGATAAAAATGAGTATAAAAAAGAACATAACAAACATGGCCTGCTGTTGGGTGGCGGCGCTGTTTGAGATCATCAGGCCGAAACCAAGCATGGCCAAAAGGTATATTCCGGCCACCACAAACAGGAGTGGCAGGCTTCCAAGCATAGGAATGTTATATATCAGTTTTCCGATAAGCAAACCAAAGGCAAGCATCACCAGGGCTATGATCCAGAATGGAAGCAGCTTACCTGTGATAAAGTGAATTTTCCGTATCGGCGTGACGTTGATCTGTTCAATATTTCCCATTTCTTTTTCTCTGACAATGTTTAGTGTGGCCAGCATCATTCCGATGAGTGTAACCAGCAGCACAAGAATGGCCGGCACCATGAAGATTTTATAATTCATATCAGGATTGTACCAAAAGGACGGGATGATGTTGATTGCTGCCGCCCCGGCCTGGGTTTCCGAATTTCCATACCATTCCATGATAATTTCGCGGTTGGCGCCTGCAATGATCTGAGCGGCATACGCATTGCTTATCCCAGCCACCGTGCCGTTGATGGCATTGAACAGCAGTTGTGTCTTCGCTTTATTTTCGCGTATCATATTTCGCTCAAACCCTTCCGGAATATGAAGCACCATGTCGGCACGGCCGTTTTCTATCTGTCGTTGGGCTTCCTCCATGCTGAATGTATGACCCTGTACAGTGAAGAATTTTGAATTGCTGAATTTTCCCGTGATAAGGCGCGAAGAACTGCTCAGGTCGTTGTCCACGATGTAAATTCTGATATGCTTCATTTCCATATTGGCGGCATTGACCAGGATGAGCAGTTGAATCAGGGGAATAACAAAAATGACGGGCAGCATCATCCGGTTGCGCCTTATCTGTATAAATTCTTTTTGTAATATGAAAAGTATAGTTCTCATCGTTATTTCGCTATTTTCAGTCGAGCCGGACTTTGAATTTTTTTGTGCTGACCACCAGCAAGAACATTGTTATTCCTGCCAGGATAGCCGTTTCTTTCCAGACGCTCATGAATCCCAGTCCTTTAAGCATAATATTTTTCAAGATGACGATAAAATATGTCGTTGGGTTTATATAACATATCCATTGAATCCATCCGGGCATATTGTCGATAGGAAAAATAAAACCTGAAAGCAAAATAGAGGGCAGCATAAGACCCAGCATGGAGGCCACCATGGCCATTTGCTGGCTGCTTGTAGAGGAAGAAATAAGGATGCCCAGGGACAACGCCAGCGATATAAACAGAAAGCTCTCAGCCAGTAGTAATGTAATGCTTCCCCTGACCGGCAGACCGAAAACAAAATTGCTCAGCAACAATATGGTGATGACATTGACAAAAGAAAGAAAAATGTATGGCGTAACCTTGCCTAAAACTATCTGCAGGGGCTTGAGGGGTGAAACAAGAAGTACTTCCATGGTTCCGAGTTCTTTTTCACGCACGATACTTACCGAAGTCAGCAGGGCACATATCAGTACAAGTATCATGGCCATAGTGCCGGGGACGAACATATAAACTCCTTTGAGCTCAGGGTTGTAAAGCATACGCGGTTCGGTGATGATCTGAAGGGGCATGGCCGATGATTTATTTTCTTTTGCAATGAAATCATTGATGACTGCGCCGGTGTAGTTTACAACAAGGTTGGCCGAATTTGCGTCGGAGGCATCGGCAATCAGGTGGACGGAGGCCGTTTTTTCATTTTGTAATTTTCTGGCAAAATCAGGTTCAAAAACCACAACCTCTTTAACTGTTCCCTGCCGAAAACAATCTGCTATCTCCTGTTCATGGCTGAGGTATTTGGCAATAATAAAATATCCTGATGAAGCGAGTTTGTCGATGATCTTCCGGGTGGTTTCATCTTTTGAATGATCAAGAATGGCAATGCGTGCATCCTTGACTTCTGTAGTGATAATATATCCAAAAAGCAACATTTGTGCTACTGGAATGCCGAACAAAATGATCAGTGTCCGCCTGTCGCGGAAAATATGGTGGAATTCTTTTTTTACAAAACCGAGGAAGTGTTTCATTTTAGAAGGAATAGGTTGATTGTATCAGGGTATGGGGTGTCAGGTAAAAGGTGTTTTGCGGTGTTTTTCATCAGTGTTAAGGTTTTATCTTGTTCTGTTTGTT
>DAOOWO010000321.1:0-3234 GCA_035371225.1 Bacteroidales bacterium
ATGGCTAATGCCTAATGCCTAATGCCTAATGCCTAATGCCTAATGCCTAATGCCTCTCTTAATTTTCCCTCAGCACATTCTCATCATACTCAATCTCGAAGCGCAGCTTATGCTTTGATTCCTCTTGTGCCAATGACAAAAACAATGCTTTCATATTTGAGTCAGCAACCCTTTCGGATAAGGCTAAATATAATTTAAAAGCAGCTTTTTCCTTTTTCATGGCGACAATCAGTGCATCGGCATAAGTCATATCGGGCGAAACAGTAACATGAGCCATATAATCAGCCACTTTCATATCCATGACTTTCTCATTACTGAAATCCATGGTCCTGTTTTGTTTGATGCCCATCAGCCGGGCCTTATGCTGCATCTCTTCCTGTGCAAATTCCCCGAAAACGGTTTTCATCTGCAAATTATGGGTACTTTCTCCCAGTTTGGTGTAAAACTCTACGGCATCCTGTTCTGCATCTATAGCAAAATCAAGGATTTCATCAACGGATTTAAATTGGTTCATATTTATGTTTTTTTATTACCATTCGACGCTGTCTTCCATTCGTATATCATCCAAGTCGCTTTCATTCAGACCATGCCAGGTACATCCTTTTCTGGAACAAATAAAAAAGTCGATCATCTTTGTACGTGCGCTGACGATGATTTTGGCGATGGCGGTGCCGCAGCGGCCACATTTTTTATCTTCCACCAGCAAACTGTTATCGCAATGAAAACAACGGACATCACCTATTAATTCCTCCTCGGGAAGAAAAATAGTTGACTTGGAGGAAAAAACATTGAGGTACGGACTTAAAAAAATGTAACCCGGATTTAGTCCTTGGCGTATTACTTTTAATTTCAGCATATCATCTTCAATCAGCGATTTTCGGCAATGCGGACAATAAGCCCTTAAAAAAAAGCCATTCCCGATGGTCTCTTTATGATCATCGGTATCCTCGGCAGGATGTTTTTCCTTTCGTAAATGTATGTGTTCGGGAGTGCTGTGATACACCTTGATCCCATAATCTTCATAAAACCTTTTTAACGCATCGGCAAGATCATTAAATTCCACATTATGATTCTCACATCCTTTACGGGAACAAAAACTGACCTTCCCTCCCATTTGAAGGATCAGCGGAACCATAGGCGCACCACAAATATCGCAAGTGTCTTTTTTTATAAGCTTTGCAGCACAATGAGGACAACTAAAAGTTACCACCTCCTGGTCCCCAAAATTAACATCGCTAATGTAATTACGACTTCCGTAGATGCTGCTCATCACCATTATCCCCTTTCCCTTGGCTGCCTCTACAGCCATTCTTATGCCAGGCTCATTATCCACTTTGTGCTCTTTATCCATCAGGGATTTTCCGCACATGGGACATTTTACAAATAGTGAAATAAAATTTATCATAATTTTTCCATTAAAATGTTAAAGGCCATCTAGTGATTACTATTCAATTTTTACTTTTTTAGAGAATGCTTCATCAAAATTCTTTATCAGCACATCGCATCCATAAGCGAAGAGTTTTTTCTGTTCACCTGAAACGCAGGAAAACGCCAAAATTTGATCGGTCTTTCCTGGCAAAAGGCTAATGGCTTCCATCATGATATCCACCGAATCTGTCGCCATTTCTTCACCAAACTTTTTATTCAGGCTGATCAATTGTTGTATTGAATTATGGGTAAGTTTGTTTGCCATTCCCGCCGCCGGTTCAAATTTTTGCAGCACCTTGTTAGTATTGGAGTAACTGCCACCAATTTCGGAAGGGAACGAAGCCGGTAATATCAGGCTGGCTTCCACAGCAGTTTCAGTCATAAAATAATCATGTACCACCACAAATTCGGCGTTGTTAAACCATTTTTTCACTTTTTCCGTATCATAAGAACAGCCCACAGGGTCTTCACCAAAAACAAAAACATTCTTCAGTTTTTGCTGTTGCAGAAGCTCATAAATACTGCCTGATGAAGTTTTCGGCAATTTAGACAATTGCCATTTTTCAGATATGCGCGACTGATATTCCGGCAAATCCACCGGCACAGCGCCAATGCCGTATTTCGGGCTGATGCCCATATCAAACAATCCCTGCGAATTATTTTTTTCTTTCAAACATATCATTCCACTTGCAGTTTTTCCCAACTTGCCGGTCAACAAGGCCAGATTCTTTACTTCGGCACAGGCGGCAGCACTTAGTTCTTTTTCAGAAATAATCAGTACGGCATTCATTTGCTCATTATAACTGTCAGCAAATTTCTCAATCAGGGATGCATCACCGCAGGCTGCAGTTACCAACATATTGTAATCCTCGCTCAGTAGCTCCTGACTGAACTTATCAAAGCCGGTGCAGTTATCATTAATGAACATTATATTCTGTTTGCCCGATTTAACAAGGAAATAATTTACCGCGCGTACAAAAGAATAATAATCTTTGATCCTGATGGTTTCATCAACCTTATGCATCATGGCACTCCGGGCACTGACAGTAATGTTAACCAGGGGAATTTTGTTTTTCAGGTGTTGCTGGTTAATCACAAACCCCAAAACGGCGTTATCGCGATTAATTTCGGATCCGAGAAGCCAGATTTCTGAAGCCTGCAAAAGCTGTTCAAAAGGCACATTTTTTTCTGCCATATTCCTGCAGACTTCTTCCCTGCACAGGTAGTGAAAACTGGAAACATTATTTGTTGAAGCCCCTTTTCGGGCCAGTTTCTGAATCAGGTACATTTCCTCGTTGGTAAGACGGGCACCGGCAAAGAAAGCATTTTCATCCGGCTGCACACTTATTATCTTGTCAGCAATAATGCTGTATGCCTGCTCAAAGTCTATTTCAGTAAAATGTCCGAAAACTTTGAGCAAAGGCTTTTTCAACCGGTTGGTATCATTATAATACTTATAGCCAAACCGGCCATAACGGCATATATTTCCTGAGGTATTAACTGTTCCTTTGGCTCCTTCAACTTTTACAACATAACTGGTTTTATGATACACCTCCATAGAACATCCCACCGAGCAATAATTGCAAATCGTTTTAAAAGATTCGGTTTTGAATGGCCCGGTTTTGAATGGAACATTTTCGGTAATGGCACCCGTAGGACACGTAGAGATACACATACCACACGACTCACATTTTGTTTCCGTCAGCGAGCCACCCATTTCCGGTGCTACAACAGTTTTAAAACCCCTGTTTACAAGTCCAAGTGCACTAGCCCCGACAATATCACGGCAAATTCTGACACACCTTG
>DAOOWO010000322.1:0-3234 GCA_035371225.1 Bacteroidales bacterium
ACTACGACGAAGCTTACCAATTTATGCTTCAGCAGGGCGAAAAACTAAATCTGAAAAAGAAATAGCGGCTTTATAATCGATTAGCAACAGAAAGGCTGTTGCTTTTAGGTAGCTTTGGTTTAATTGGCTTTAATTTTCATACTGTCCGCCAATGAAAGTAATAGTTTGTTATGTAGCGTTATTGTTTTCTTCAATTTTATTTTGTTTTTCTATTCTTTAAATTTCTCCAAATAATTAGTTCCGGAACTATGAAAATAGCTGAAGAAGCCACCATGGTAATATAAAATAGAACTGTCAAAACAATACTTATACTATCAGTCATTTCCATGAAAGGTAAATTGCTTGTTCTCCATACAAAGAAACTGTATAAAATATACCAGACAATTGAAAATGAGCTTAATATTAGAAATATCGATTGTCTTTTAGTTCTGATTCTTTTTATTAATATACCCAAGAATAAAAAGCCAATACCGATTATAAAAAGAAATGGCATAAAAACAATCCATACTCTTTCTACTGAAAAATGGGAAGATGCAGTACTCATTAGTAAGGACATTGCAAAAAAATAAAATAAAAAAAATGCAATAACTGCTCCGTAAATGATTAGAATAATTCTTGTTCCCCTAATCTTTTTGTCCATAACAATCAAGGTCTTTTAATCACACACAACTAACTTAACGCCACTACATTTCCATTCACATGCCCAACTTTTGCAATATCTGTATCACAATGCAACATTTTCAAAACAAAAATTATAAAATATATTTAATAACTCATAAAATTAATTTTTTTAACTTTTTTGTCCTCCTGCAAATCCTTTCCAAAATCAGGTAATAATACTCCGCCATGCTGTCCTGCGTGCTGTTGAATAATTTTTGACCAGAAATCCTGCAGGGAAAAACAAAATTTTATATCTTACAGGCAACCCTTTTACCATTAAAAGTGTTATTATTTTAATAGTGCGTTGATGGAAATCAAAGAACTCATAAACGGGTGCAGAAAATGGCATAAAAAAGCCCAAAACGAGCTTTACGATAAATATGCTCCAAAGCTTTATGCCGTGAGCCTGCGCTATGTAGCCGATAGCGACCTGGCCCGTGACGTGCTGCAGGAAGCCCTGATAAAAATCTATAAAAATATCGGCACTTTTTCTCTTACCGACGACAAGGCTTTTTATTGCTGGATGCACCGGATTACCGTGAACACCGCATTGAACCACCTCCGTAAGAACCTGAAAAACAAGTTCAACACGGAAATCCAAAATTTTGAAAACGAAATTCCCAATGATACTTTTGAAGAAAGCTTTTCGGTGTATGATGAAATTATTGCCTGCATAGGCAGCAGGACATTGTTCACCATGGTCGGCGAGCTGCCGGATGGCTACCGCACGGTGTTTAATCTCTATGTGGTGGAAGGTTTCAGCCATAAGGAAATAGCCGCACAACTCGACATCACCATAAACACCTCCAAGACACAGTTGTTCAAGGCGCGCAAAATGCTGATGTCAAAAATCAACGGGATAGTTAAGAATAATACTTTAAAAGAAGTAGTATGAAAAGTTCAGAAAAAAACTTCGACGAATTAATAAAACAACAGTTGGGTGATATTGAAATTCAACCGCCGGCTCCACTGAAAAAGCAACTGTTCGGAAAGCTCGCCAGGCTGGCTTTCTTCAGGAATATCAAACGGTACAGCCTGTTCGTCACGCTGTTGCTTTTGATCAGCGCCCTGGGAATATTCAGCTATAATTCTATCCAGAAAACAGACTCAAGCCCCAAAGAAAACAATGGGTTCAAAAGCAGCACCTACAAGGCCGACAATGAAAATAACAATACCGCCGCTCAAAAAATTCAGGATATTACTTTTAATGAAAAAAAATCAGATGCAACCCACAACGAAAATACCTCTAATGACCACAACAGCAACAACACTCAGGCTTTAGCAGAAAACACAACAGATTTTGAAAAAAATTACAAAACTGAAGCTGAGTATTCCGCTGCAAAAAACGCTGTCGTTCCCATAAAAAATCCTTCACTAAAAACACATGATGATAACATAACCTCAACCCTTGCCACATCAGCCCCAGGCACACCAACAGAAATCCATGCTGAATATAAAAGCAATTCCACTGATCTTAACAACTCCCTTGCTGTCAATAAATCCGGTACCACATTACCCGAAAGCAATAATACCACTGCGGCAGGAGTTCAAGAGACAAACAAAACCATTGACTATTCAGCAAATGTCAGAACGGGCTTTGCAATTTCTGAAATGCGCTCTCTTCCGGGCCACATCAATACCGAAAACACGCTGAAAATGGCTTACCCCGAGGCCCCTGTCAATAAAATGCATCAGCCGTTGTTGTGGTCTGTCGGATTGAATATCGGCCATTCGCTAATGCAATACCCGTGGACAAGGCTTCCCGAAAACACGGACGACGATAATTATCATTATTCATCCACGCTGTATTTCCCGTCAATCACAGCGGGCATCGATATCAGGGCCGAAAAAAGACATTTGTTTTTTGATGCAGGAATACAATATGCCCGGTTTACCGAAAATATCAAATCCGATAATATCCTGATCAATCCGCAAAACCAGCAGTTTTATAATTTCACAGGGCAAACCATGAATGTAGATACCGGCGGGGGATCCTATCACTATTTCTGGATTTGCGACTCGGTTCCAAGATTATTGGATTCTGTCTGGACCTGGAAAATCGACACTACATACCTCAACCATTACGATACGATCAACACAAAGATTTATGACACGCTGAACCATCCGGAATGGAGAAATTCTTACACCTTTATCGAACTGCCTTTATCTGTCGGCTGGCAGTATAATTTCGGAAAGCTGAACATCGGCATAAAGACCGGCCCGATAATGAGTCTGCTCGTTGGCACCAAAGGTTTTGTACCATCGGGCCGAAACGAGCAGGCATATATGAATACCCTCGACTCAGAGTTTAAAAAATTCAGCATGGGACTTTCGTGGCAGGTTGCCGCGGTGGTCAGTTACTTTATCAGCGAACGCATGCTTTTGGAATGCCAGCCCTACGGCAGGATGAGTATTAAAGGCGTCAGCACATCCTCCGGCTATGTGATGAAAAATAATTCTCTGGGCATTACAGTAGGCGTAAGATATTTTTTTTAGCATCCCGGGCAACCAAATTTTTTAAAAATTGATTTTAATATATAACCCCAAAAAATCCATAAACATGAAAAAACTATT
>DAOOWO010000323.1:0-3225 GCA_035371225.1 Bacteroidales bacterium
CTTTTTCGCGTCGTACTTGCTGTCTACAAAAAACCATACCCCGTCGTTGTCACCGGCATCATACTGGCTGGAGCATTTGTACACCACCAGGTCGGCATCGTATTTACTGTCGGCTACGTAAACTTTTACATCAGCATCATATTTGCTGTCGCACGAATACACTTTTTGCGCCGAAAGTTGCTGGAACGAAAAAATCAGTGCAGTGAAAACCAGCAGGAAGAACATTATTTTTTTCATTTTCATGGTTTTGATCCTTGCAAATTTAACAATTATTATTCCGAATTCAAAATTCCAGATAAAAATCTTTGGTCAACGCAATAAAATCTGCTGAAGGGCTGTTGTCGTGGTTTTTAAGTATAAGCGTTTGCTCTGAAACATTTTCCGGTACATTAAATGAAAAGCACGAAATAAGCCTTTTGGGTTCCCTGTCGGGCTTGTCGCTGATGAAAATGTTTTTAAAACAGTATAATCCCAGGTGCATAAAGGCTTTCAGGAAATTATTTTTTTCTGATACGGGCATTATGGCCCAAAAGGTACCTGTATCCGGCAGGAGGCGGCTAACGCAATGGCTCAGTTGTGCAAAATCCAGGATGCTGTTATGGCGGGCGTTGCTTTTGGCTGGGGTGGAGCTTTTTAATTGTCCCTGAAAATAGGGCGGGTTACAGACGATGCAGCCGTATTTTTTTGTGCATTTTTCTGCGTATTGCTGAATGGATGCCTGGTGAATTTTTATCCGGTCATTCCACTGACTTTGTCCGAAATTCTGTGAAGCCTGTCGTGCAGCACAATTGTCTGTTTCCACTGCATCGATCAGGGCGTTGCTTTTTTGTGCCAGCATTAAGGCCAGTATTCCGCAGCCGGTGCCAATATCCAGGATGTTGGCTGCTTGTCCGGGGTCGGTTGCTGCCCCCAGTAATACTGCGTCGCTGCTGAGCTTCATGGCGCAACAGTCATCGGCAATGCTGAATTGTTTGAACTGAAAAGGCTGTCTCATTTCAGGTAAAAATCTATCAGACCCTCGGGAGCCTGGATAGAAATGGTTTTGTGCTGCACATCGATGGCCAGGACTATAGCCTCATTAAAAGGTATTAAAATTTCTTTTTTGTCCTGAAAAACCTGGATGATTTGTTGCTGCGGGAGTTCAAGGAACTGACTTATTTTTCCTATTTTGCCTGATTTTTTGTCCACGACTTCAAACCCTATCAGGTCTTTCAGTTCAAAATCACCTGAGAATTTTTTTTTCTTGACCGATTCGGCAATGAAAAGCCGGCTGGCGGCAAGCTTTTGTGCTTTTTCCACCGTGTCGATGTCTTCCAGGGTAAAAGAAAAAACGTGGTGGTATTTGTTTTCGCGCGAAACAATAAAAAACGGAACCTGTTCGTGTTGTATCTCAACAAAAACAAATTCCGTTTTTTTAAATTTATCAATAAAACCCGGCTCGATTTGGGCCAGTATTTCGCCCTTGTATCCGAGAGTTTTTATGATTTTACCCACATAGGAAAACTGTTCTTTTTCCATTACCGGGCAACAGGTATTATTCTGTTTTTTCTCCTGTCTCGGTGTTTTCGGCGGGGGCTTCAGCTTCGTTGTTAACTTCTTCGGTCGGAGCTTCTGCTGCCATTTGCTCTTCAAGCAGTTTGGCTTTTTTCTTTGCCACAGCTTCTGAAATGGCGAGGTTTACTTTGGCTTCGGCTTCAAGGCGTTTTTTGGCAGCATCTTTCTTGCTGAGCATCTGATTGTTGATCTTAGCCTGGATTTTGGCTTGTTTTTCCTGCATCCAGATATTGAATTTAGCTTCGGCCTGTTCTGCTGTCATAGCTCCTTTGGCAACACCTTTGAGCAGGTGATTTTTGTAAAGAACACCTTTGTACGACAAAATGGCTTTGGCCGTGTCCGAAGGTGTTGCTCCGTTACGGAGCCAGGTAACAGCTTTGTCGATATCGAGTTCGATTTGGGCTGGTATTGTAAGAGGGTTGTAGGTGCCAATGCTCTCAATGAATTTTCCATCACGTGGTGCACGACCATCCGCAATTACAATATGGTAAAAAGGCTGACCTTTTTTTCCACGACGTTGTAATCTGATTCTTGCTGGCATAATTGATTAATTTTATTTGGTTTATAAATTGGGGTGCAAAGATCGTAAATATTTTCGAATTATGAAATATTTTTTTTGTATTTCATTATTGCAGGGAAAAAACTTTGCAAATGATTGATTTACGGCTATATGAGGTCTTTTTTGTTGTTGTTGCAGCCGTTGCGTTTGTATCCTTTCATGATGCCGCGTTTTGAGTTTTGAATAAACGAAATGATTTCGTCTCTTTCGGGTGTGGCGGGGATTTCGGCTTCTATGAAGTTTAACGCCTGGGATACATTGAATTTATTGACAAAGATGATGCGGTAGATGTCCTGGATTTCTTTGATTTTTTCGGAAGAAAATCCTCTGCGGCGCAGTCCTATAGAATTAATACCGGAATAGGCGAGGGGGTCGCGGGCGGCTTTGCAATAAGGCGGCACATCTTTTCCTACCAGCGATCCGCCCGAAATGAGCGAATGTGCGCCAATGCTGACAAACTGATGTATGGCCACCATGCCGCCAATGATAGCCCAGTCGTCGATTTTGATATGGCCGGCCAAACCTGCCGAATTGGCAATAATAACGTTGTTGCCCACAATGCAGTCGTGGGCAACATGAACATAAGCCATGATAAGCGTGTTATCGCCTATCACAGTTTCAAAGTTGGCTTTGGTGCCTTTGTTTATAGTTGCAAACTCACGAATGGTAACATTGTCGCCAATTTTCACGGTAGTGTCTTCACCGGCGTACTTCATGTCTTGTGGTATTGCCGAAATAACAGCTCCCGGAAATATTCTGCAGTTTTTGCCTATGCGTGCCCCTTCCATAATGGTAGCATTGGGTCCTATCCACGTGCCTTCGCCGATTTCAACGTTTTTGTCAATGGTAACAAAAGGTTCTATAACTACATTTTTGGCAATTTTGGCTTGCGGATGGACAAATGCTAAAGGTTGGTTCATGGTTTTGTTGTTTTGACGATTTGCGCAAGAAGTTCTGCTTCCATCACCAACTGGTCGTTAACATAGGCGGTGCCTTGCATATGGCAAATACCTCTTCGCATTGGGTCAAGGAGTTCGAGTTTAAATACCAGGGTGTCGCCCGGGATCACCATTTTTTTGAAACGGGCGTTGTCGATTTTCAGGAAATAGGTC
>DAOOWO010000324.1:0-3203 GCA_035371225.1 Bacteroidales bacterium
AAGTGGAATATGCTTTAAAACTTGCAAAAAATCCAATTGGTGTAGCCGAATACCAGTTAACCAAAAAATTACCCAGGTATTTACAGGGCCAATTACCTTCAGCAAAAGAGCTTATTGAAATTGCTAAAAAGTCGTTATAATATATAACTGTGTGTATTTCTGTGTGTACAAAATAAAAAAATGCACCAATATGATTATCAGCGCATTAATAAATTTGTCAGTGACTCCGAAGGGATTCGAACCCCCAACCAACAGAACCGGAATCTGCCATTCTATCCAATTGAACTACGGAGCCAATCGCTTGCAAAAATAATAATTATCGCTGAATTATACCGATGTTTTTTTGTTTTGATTCTCCACCCAAATAATGTAACTTTGTTTACCAAAACAAATAAGCATGATTACAAAAACTCAAATCGAAGATTTTTACAAACAAGGAACCATAGCCATTATAGGAGTTTCAAGAAATAAAAAAAAATTCGGGCGCACGGTGTATGATGAGCTGAAGAAAAAAGGCATCAGCGTGGTGCCGGTAAATCCGAATACCGACAACATAGAAGGGGAGAAGTGTTATAAAGAAATTGCTGCCTTGCCACAGGAAATAAAAGCTGCTGTCTTACTTACCTCAAAACCAAAAACATTGGAAGCCCTCCAGCAATGTGTCGGAAAAGGAATGACTAATATCTGGATACAGCAAGGCTCACACACCAAGGAAGCCCTGGAATTTGCCGGTAAAAACAATGTAAACCTCATTCATGGCAAATGTATCATGATGTTTTCCGAACCGGATGGCATGCATAAGTTTCATCGCGGCATCGTGAAATTTTTTGGCCGACTGCCGAAATAATCAAGACATTTGATGAATAAACCCTATGCATCCCTGCGGCTGTATTACCTCAGCGGGACAGGCAATGCCCTCTCGGCTGTTCGCTGGATGGCCGAAACAGCCGCGCAACAGGGCCTGCAGGCAGAACTGTTGCCCATCGACAGACAGAAAACAGTTGGAAAACCCGAGTCTCAAGGAAAAATGCTCATAGGATTTTGTTATCCCACCCACGGGTTTGGCACTCCCTGGCTAATGTTGAAATTTTTTCTGAGGTTCCCGAAAATTAAAAATGCCGATGTGTTCCTGAGCAGCACCCGCGCCGGTTCAAAACTAAGCAAAATCTTTTTGCCGGGAATCAACGGTATGGCCATGTGGCTGCCTTTTTTGTTGTTACTCCTGAAAGGATACAGGGTAAAAGGTCTTCTACCAGTTGACCTCCCCTCCAATTGGATATTGCTGCACCCCGGCTATCGCCAAAAAGTTATAGCCTCTATGTTCCGGCGGTGCGAAGGTATTGTCAAGCGCTTTGCCGGCAAACTGATCTCAGGGGAAAGGTATTATCATTACTGGGTATTTATCTTATTGCCACTGGATGTGGTATTAATACCCATAACTTTAATGTATCAGGTGTTCGGTCGTTTTTTTCTGGCCAAGCTGTTTATCGCCACCGACAAGTGCACGGGCTGCGGCCTGTGTTACGAAAAATGCCCCGCCCACGCCATCCGTATGTATGGAAAAAAACCTTACTGGACCTTGCATTGTGAGAGTTGTATGCGGTGTATCAACCTGTGTCCCGAAAAAGCCATACAGGTGTCGCACCTGCTGCTGGGCGTGATAATTATTATCACCATGTCGCTACCGATTTATGAAATTATCTTCCGGCTTTTCGGCGCGATGTCGGCCCCTGCCTACGAGTTTACCGAAACCATTGTTAAATGGGGCCTCACGCTCATCATCTTTGCAGCGCTTTACGGGCTGGTGTTTCTGTTGCTGAAATTCAGAATTTTCAGTCTGTTGTTCGAATATGCCTCACTGACACGCTACTGGCGCAAATATACCGCCCCGGGCATCAAAGCCGCTGATTTTAAAATTATGAAACCTGCTGCCGGAGGCAAGAAAAATTAGCCTGCCAGTACTTTTTTTTCCACCCTGCGGGCAATAAATATACTCATTTCGTAAAGAAGATATAGCGGCAGGGCAACCACCATCATGGTAAAAGCATCGGTTGATGGGGTGATGATGGCAGCGAGTATCAACACGATGATAATTGAATATTTCCGGTTTTTTCTCAAAAATTCGACACTGACAAAGCCTGTTTTGGTCAGGAAAAATACCAGGGCAGGCAGTTCAAACACCAATCCTAAAGATAATGGAATGACGGCCACCGTGGAAATGTAGGAATAAATGGTAATCTGATTTGTGATGTAGCGGCTTAATACGTAATTACCGAGAAACTGTACGCTTAATGGCAGGATGAGGTAGTAGCCGAACAGCAGGCCGACCACAAACAAAAAAAAGATATAAAAAACAGTCCTGCCCGCGTAAGTCTTTTCTTTGGCGCTTAAAGCCGGCCTGATAAACACCCATAGCTGCGACAATATAAAGGGAAACGCAATGATAAAACCCGCTATCAGCGAGATGATGATATGCCATCTGAATTGCCCGGCTATGCTGAGATTGATTAGCGAAAAGCTGACATTGCCGGCACAGAGCGTGTCGGTGTGAAGCAGGGCGCCGAGTTTGCAGAGTAATCGGTAGGTGATGAATTCAGCATTTTTGGGTGGCAAAATCACCGAATTAAAGATAAAATCTTTAAAAAAAAATGCACAGGTGGCTAAAATAAAAACTGCAAGTATCGACCGTATAAGGATTTTACGCAGCACTTCGGCATGTTCCCAGAAAGAAGCGTCTTCGTGCTTACCGGCAAGCTGGCTCAGCAAAAATTTAAACATGAAGCAGTGTATTATCCGGAAGCTTTTTCGGATGAAGATTCGTCTTTTGCCGAAGAATCGCTTTTGGGTGTCAGGTCGTTAAGCTCGTCCATCACTTCGCTTTTTCCTTTCTTAAACTCACCAACTCCGCGGCCCAGCCCGCGCATCAGCTCGGGAATTTTTTTACCGCCAAAAAGTACCAGGATAATGATGGCAATGATTATAATCTCCTGCCCTCCGATTATGCCTAACAGTATTGAATATATAGTCATGATTCTGATGATTGGTATTACAAATTTACTTATTTTTCATCAGTTAGCCAAAATTGTTGCCAATCAAAAAAAAATTATTTAGAATTGTTTTACATAAGAAAAAAAATAAGTAATTTTGTACCAAAATATAAAACATGAAAACAAAAATATTTATTCTGATTTTATTGGTTATCG
>DAOOWO010000325.1:0-3174 GCA_035371225.1 Bacteroidales bacterium
ATCAGCGATAAAGTATCTTTTTCACAGAGGTCTTTTGAAAATCTCTTTTTTGCGCGGGCAGTCTTCAGCAGATAAGGAATGTCAAGGCCTTGAGGATTGTAGCAGGTACCATAGGTGATATCGGCCACAGCTACCATATCGTAATCAAACTTGTACGTATCTTTCAGGTATTTCTTTTTTGTGAGAAGTATCTCAGTGAGACCCTGTCCGACAGTACCAAATCCGATAAGGGCAATTTTGTGTTTCATGGAATTTTTTTTCAACAAACCTACTTATTTTTTCATTGCTCTTGGGTAAAAATTATAAAAATGGAGGTAATAAGGATAACTTTTTCACTCTGTAGTTTTTCAACCGGTACATGTTTTATAATAGTTTATGTGAGTGATATGAATGAAAGCAATGACAGGTATTTTGTTTACGAATTTGTCAGATACGTATCGTTATTCTGTTTTTTATAATAATTTTGAAACGAATTGTTGGTGTTGTAGAGTGTATAATTAACCTTTTTATTTTGTTGATTTTGTCAGAAATAATAACATATAATGACTTCTGGAAGTGGGGGATAGCCTCCAGACGGTATAAAATCAGCGATTTCCCGCGTCTGAAGCAGTTTTTATTTGAACGCTACTCGATTGATGCCAACCGAATGATATCTTATCCTGACACCTTCAATACACTGGTTTCTGCAAATCATGTTGCCAAAGTGAAGGAGGTTTTTGCAACCGCATTACCAGCCATTAAAGTTTCTTTTGATGAGTCATGCAGGCTTGCAAGGGCAGTAGGAAAAAGTTATACAGACATTTTGGAGATACAAAGGAATATGCCCATACATTTGCCCGATGCTGTTGTTTCTCCTGCGAATCATGACGAGGTGGTCGAAATTCTTCAAATATGCTCGCAATATAATATTGCGGTGGTGCCCTTTGGCGGTGGAAGTAATGTGGTGGGCGCATTTAAACGCAGGGAATACAACAGCCCGTGTGTAGTGCTTGATATGTCGTTGATGAAAAGTTTGCTGCAGCTCGATCAAGTAAATCATATCGCTGTTTTTCAGGGCGGCATTTTCGGTCCCGAACTTGAAACCCTGCTGAATGCTAAAAATCTCACACTTGGGCATTTCCCTCAATCTTTTGAGTTTTCGGCCTTAGGTGGCTGGGTAGCCACCCATTCTGCCGGGCAGGAATCTTCCGGATATGGCCGGATAGAAGATATGGTGGTGTCGCTAAAAGTGGCTACGCCCACGGGAACTATGCACACCAGCTCCTACGAACACGATGCCGAAGGCATAAATTTAAAGTCACTCTTTTATGGCAGCGAAGGGATGTTTGGAGTTATCACCGAGGTATCCGTTCGTGTACATAACCTGCCGGCAAATAAAAAATGGCTTGTAGCTTTGTTTCCAAACTTTGAACAAGGCACCGAAGCCGTAAGAACCATCGTGCAGAAAAACTTGCATCCGGCAGTGGTACGCTTTTCCGATGAGCAGGAGACATTTTTTCTTCAATATACTTCCCATAAACCGATAACCCTCTTTTCAAGAATCAAATCTAACATTTCCAAAAGTCTCCTTACACTGAAGGGCATAAAAACTCCCTGCCTGTTTATGCTGCGCTTCGATGGCGAAAAAGAAGATAATCATATCAAAAGTGTTATCGCTTCGGAAATTGTCAAAAAACACAAGGGCATGCTGTTGGGAGGGAAACTGGGAATAAAATGGGAACGTTCCCGTTTCGATCTGCCATACCTGCGCGACAATCTTCTTGAAAACGGGATGCTTGTGGATACCATGGAAACAGTATTGCCATGGAACAAGATACCTGAGTTTAAACGGGGATTGTTAGCCGAACTGCAAAAATCATCTGCATTCGGTTTCGAAAAGGGTGTGCTGATGTCGCATCTTTCTCATGTTTACCAAAGTTCATGCAGCATCTATTTTACGGTGATAACGGTGCAGGATGTTGCAGATACAATGGCACAATGGGAATCGCTGAAAAAAACGGTTACAGATTTTATTGTAGGCTCAGGTGGAGCTGTGTCGCATCACCATAGTATCGGGCGTATGCATCAGCCCTGGTATGTGAAAAAAACTGATAAGCTTTCGCAGGAAATACTGCGCAACATCAAACACACCCTCGATCCCAACCATATTTTAAATCCCGGAAAACTATACGATGAATAGGGCTTCCTCTTTAGCAAAGGCGCAAAATGAAACCTTTGATGTGTGCATCATTGGTGGCGGTATCACAGGGGCCGGGATACTTGCACGTGCCATTCAAAAGGGATGGAAAGCCATCCTTGTCGAAAAGCAGGATTTCGCATCGGGCACCAGCAGCCGTTCATCCAAAATGATACATGGTGGATTACGATACCTAAAAATGTTTCAGTTTAAAATGGTTTATGAGGCACTGCATGAGAGGGAGTATCTGCTGAAAACCTTTCCCACACTAGTGAAACCGCTGCCATTCATTATGCCTGTTTATCATTCCGCGATATTTCTCAACGTGATGGCTTTGTTCATACGCTTTTACGGAAAGCTTGCCGGACATTCCATGCTCAGAAAAGCAAAAAAACTCTCCGCCACGGAAGTTTTGAAACGATTGCCGGGAATCAAACAAAAAAGCCTCAAAGGTGGAGTGTTATACTGGGACGGCTGGGTAAACGACTCCCTGCTAACTATTGAGGTGATAAAATCATGCTGGCAAAAAGGAGCTGTAGTGCTGAACTATTGCAAGGCCTCAAAAATTATTAAAGAATCAGATGTGGTACAGCATATTGAATGTGTTGACAGTATTAATAACAATAGATTTAATATTAAAGCTAAAATATATATCAACGCCACTGGTGTATGGACAGATGATATTCTCAGAATGATTTCAGAAGAGCAGCCACTTGTAATGAAACCCAGTAAGGGAGTTCATATTCTGGTTCCTGCCAGTAAGATTCCTTCTGACAATGTGGCCATTGTGCAATCAGGATTCAATGACAAACGTTATGTGTATGCCTTTCCCTGGGAATATGGCCTTACGGTGCTGGGAACCACCGATACCGAATACAACGGCCATCCCGACAAGGTGGCTACGTTGCTGGAAGATGCCGAGTATCTGCTCAATTCTTTTAATAAAAATTTTCCGGCAGCACAACTTTTAGCCAGCGATATCATGGCGTCATATGTGG
>DAOOWO010000326.1:0-3171 GCA_035371225.1 Bacteroidales bacterium
AACTTACATAGCCCCTAAAATAATTTTGTATTTTTACCGGACAACAGTGATTTTTAATATATAATTATCTGGGAAAGCACACGTTAAAAAGTATTTTGTGTCTTTTAATTTTTTTTAAAAAATTTCAGTGCATATCAATATATTATGTACTTTTATTGTCCACAAATAAAAAAGGAGGTTTTATGATGTATGTTGTTTATATCGGAATACCGGTATTGTTATTGTTTTTCTGGGGCATAAGAATAGTAAGGCCCACCCACAGGGGATTGATTGAACGTTTCGGAAAGTACAGCCGTTTTGCAGGTGCAGGTTTTCACTGGATAATTCCTGTCATCGAAAAAATGTACAAGGTCAACATTACCGAGACCATGGTAGATGCTGAGCCTCAGGAAATTATCACCAACGACAACCTGAATGCCCGTGTGGATGCTCAGGTATATTTTAAAGTGAAAGATGATGAAGAAAGTATCAAAGCATCACAGTACAATGTAAATCGGTACCAATGGCAGATTGTCAACCTGGCACGCACCACATTGAGAAATATCATTGGTACGCTGACATTAAAATCCGCTAACAGTGAAAGAGGTAAAATCAACTCGGAGTTGCACAGAACCCTTTGTGAAGAAACCAAAAGCTGGGGCATTGAGATTGTTCGTACCGAGCTCAAAGAGATTGATCCGCCAAAAGATGTCCAGGAAACCATGAACAAGGTAGTTAAAGCTGAAAACGAAAAAATTGCCGCTGTTGACTTTGCCACAGCCGCAGAAACTACTGCTGATGGAGTAAAACGTTCGAAGATTAAAGAAGCTGAAGGTATTAAACAGGCCAAAATCCTTCATGCCGAAGGTGAAGCCGAAGCCATCAAACTGGTAAACGAAGCCGCCGAAAAGTATTTTATCGGTAATGCCCAATTATTGCGAAAACTGGAAGCCCTGGAAAATGCGCTCCAGAATAACACAAAAATTGTATTACCAACTAATTCTGAACTTATTAACGTTATCGGGGATATGACCGGAGTATTGCCTTTACCCACAAAGAAATAAAAAAAGTCAGCCCTGAACTGTATTAAAAAACCGGCCACTGAATCAGCGGGCCGGTTTTTTATTTTTTGTATTTGTATGCCCCCCCCCGTAATCATTAATTCATCATGTTTTAAAGAGCCATTTGCTGCACTACGATAACACAATACAAAATAATTTACACCCACAAAAAAATTACAGAATCTTGAAAAGTAAAAGCTATATCCCAGCAATAGACCAAAAGCAGGCATCATGCGCAGCGAATAACGCTGGTCGGTCACTGCCGTCACGGCTGGCCTGGTAAAAGAAAAGCCCGGTTGTATTCCTGTATAAAAATCGCTTTTCCCTTTGGGCAAATGAAACAATGCGCCAAAAAAGACAAAGATGTTTTGTTTTAATACAGCTCTTTCCTGACAGGTATCCAGTATACCTGAAACAATCGCCTCGATGTATTTATCAGGAAAATATCCGAGTTTGCCGCCCAAATAAACATTTTGCGATTTGTGAAACAAGATAAAACACTGATTGAAAGAGATATCGACTTTTAGCAAACCGTTCCTCTCATGAAAATCCTGTGGCTGCGCAATGTTTTGAGAGCCTATGATCAAAACTATTGCAAAAATGTTTTTTTACCATAGGTCAGCAATTTTATTATTAATACTCAGGTGAAACAAAATATGGTCGTGAATGCCCAGCTCCTCCGATTTGGACAACGCGGATACTCCTTCGGTGTTTGCCGCCTTGATTTTGGTTCCCAGAGGCAGCATATACTGGGCGGCAAGCTACATATCCAACCCCTGGGTGATGTTAAACTGTGCGCCTGCCCCACCCTGTGCCGATGCACTCCAGCGTTCGGTAAAATTTGAAGCATCATTATTACCGGTAAATTTCAGGTATTCACAACCATGCCCGGCAAGGATATGTGACCTCCACCAGGGATTGTTGCTTTTCTGTCAGGTAATACATTACGCTCCAGCCGATATGTGTATCAACTCGCCAGGCATTATCACTAAGATCGGCCTCCAGATGATCGGCAAACCACTCGGTATTAACCCGGTCGGAAAACTGTATCCTGAATTGTCCTCCGGCGCCAAACGCTGTTCGCGGCCATTGCCCATCATTTACCAGCGCGATGCTGTTGAGGGCGCCTAATGAAAAATCCCTGAAGCGGTGTTTTTTTACTTTAATGGCTGCGCTTGTGCAGAAACAAAAACCAGGAGGGCTGTAAATTGCTTATGGTTCTCATATCTCATATCTTTGGGGTTAAGATAACAACGTACTGAATTTCAACAAAATTGCAGAGATATGTGATTACTGCATATTTACTGTAAATCTTATGGAAATCTTATACAGAGCCGTTTCCCAGTGAGGATTTTCATGGCAATTACCAGCCTTGGAGAATTTTTGCTGAAGAAAAATAACAACAAACTAATAGTTATAATCAGCATATAATATCGGTATTTTCTGAATTTTTAAATAATTGAACCTGAAAAAGAAGAAATACATCACAATTAAATGAGCATTTTACTCACAGGTTGTTTTGCTTACCGTAACGGTGTCATTAATGGTCTGCTGATAATTAAAGCAAGTACCATCAAGATTATTTTCAGAATACATAACGATTTTCTGATTATCGATTTCCACACCATTTACATTCTTTGTAATCTGTTGTGTACACCGATATTCTTTCTGACAACCAGCTAAGAATGCTAACACTGGTACTAATAACAAGAACTTTTTCATATTTTTTGGGGCTTTAGGTTTCATTATCTTATTTGAAATTATGCCATAATTTAATAAAGTTCGTATCAGTTATCCTATTTAGACCTCGTAGTTAATGTTTCTGTGTACAAAGGTACGAAATATTTTTAAAAAATCCAAATTTATTTTAAACAAAATCAACTTTTTCAATGATATAATAAGATTTTTTAATGACATAATAAATAAAAAGGCACTTCCCGATAAGAAGCACCTTTATTTATACAGGTACCCTCCCGGTCTCAAAACTTAGGTCAGCATACCGTATAAGATGATAATTACAACTAAAAATAAAGAAAAACAAAGGTAATGCAGCTTACTCGCAAGTAGTCTTACTTACTGTAACTGTATCATTAACAGTTTGTTCATAATTGAAACAAGTGCCATCAAGATA
>DAOOWO010000327.1:0-3170 GCA_035371225.1 Bacteroidales bacterium
AAATCCATGCTTCCACGGTCATAGGTCCTGTTAGCGAGATGTCGGGATCGTTGGCCGATGACGCCTCCAGATAAGAACTTCCTGTGAAATACATACTGTTGTTATGCAGGACGGTTTTAGAAGGTTGGGTGCCGAGAATATCGCTGTGAAAAGTTCCGACAGCGCCTCCATGAGGCAAATAAAATCCAGGGCTGTACACATCAAAATCATAGGTTTGACAATACACCAGGTTGTTATCATAATAAGATAATCCGTACCATCCCAGATGAGTTTTGTAGTTTTTTTGAATTTCGGTGGCCGAACGAACCGTTTTCCAGATTCTGATGTCGTCCAGCTCGCCTTGCAGATTTTCTACATAGCCATTCGCACCTATAAACAGAGTGTCAGACGTAGCAGCGAAAGCACCGGTAAAAGTCGATAAAGTATTATCCAGGCTCCCGTTTAAATATACCTTGATTTGGTTGTTCGTGTTGCTGAACGTAACGGCAACATGTGTCCAACGGCCAGTATCCAGTTGGGCGTTTGAATAGAGGAGGGTAGCTCCGTTTACCTGAATACGAATTTTTTCCGAGTCTGTCATTATTCTGAATTGGTCTTTTCCGATAATGGCATAATTTGAGGCGTGATTTGCCATTTTAATCCAGAACTCTACTGTCATTTCACCCGAGACGCTATTGAGCGCACCGACCATTTCCTTGTGATAACAGCTACCATCGAAAACCGCTGCTGTGTTCCAGCTATTTTGGGCCGTGGCCCGGTGGGTTCCAAACAAAGTAAAAAAACCTGTAAGCAATAAAAATGGTATTAGTAATTTTTTCATAATATATATTTTTATGGGGTTGTATTGTTATTGCGAAGATACAATATTGGGGGGCAAAAACCAAGAAATTGTTAAAAATACTTAACCAAAGTATTTATTTTATTCTTTCAGCCTTAAGAAAATGCTTGTAAAACAAGGTTTTGGAAGTGTTGCCTGAAAAATTCGCACAGCATATAAAATGAAATAAATAACCCGATAAAACCGGTAGGAAGCCCGGCTTTTTTGATTTTTAATACGCACTAATCTTGTAATAATCTCCCTCCTGAAATATCCCAGAACTTTTTAAAGTATGCTTCCAGCTTTTCGATTACGGACTCACGTTTCTTTGTCCGTTCACCGGTGGGCGAAAAACGGGATACCGGAGGCAAAACTTTTGTAATAGCCGTGCCGGTTGTTTGGATAAAACCATCGCGGAAAGCGTTGCTGACAAATTTGTAGGTTTCGTCTTTGTTTAAATCTTCTTCCGTGATAATACGGTTTAACTCCTCCGTTTTTTTAGCATTTACAAACGTATTCCAATCATCATTAACATTGCTCGATGGTGTCAGCGAAGCTATAAACTTTTCGATAAGGTCTTTTTTGTTGCGTAATTCCATGCTGGAATCAACAGCTTTTTGTATGTTGATGGTAATTTCTTTGTCTTTTTGATGCCCTGCATGATATTTCCGGATGAGCTCCAAAATATAGTCAATGTTGATCTCCACCTGCTTGATCAGCTCCATTTCAAATACAATATCATCGTTCACGTTTTCGATGTCGCCTTTGTTTTTACCCCGAAATTCGTTGTAGAGGTTGATGTACATGCTGTGGTAATCCTGTACATCACGTTCGGACAAAATTTCGTTTCCGGCAAACTCGTCAAAGGTGGAAAGTATGTTTTTTGCTTTCAGGATAACTCCGTACAGTCTGATAAAGTCTTTTTGATTTTGCTCGCCAATGACCTGAACACTTACCGGAAATTTTTCCTGTAATTCTTTAACCAAAGAAACATATCCGGGTACGTCTTTTTCACCATCCTGATACCCGTTGTAATACTCATCGTAAGTTTTCAGTAAAACAATGCCCCCGGCCTCTTTATCGCCAAAAAGTGCTATGCTCTCGTTGGTTTCCTGTTCCAGCTTGCGGAAACAAATAATATTACCAAAGGTTTTTACTGAATTTAAAATGCGGTTGGTGCGTGAAAATGCCTGTAACAGTCCATGCAGGCGCAGGTTCTTATCTACCCAGAGGGTGTTCAGCGTGGTGGCATCAAAGCCGGTCAGGAACATATTAACCACTATCAGCAGGTCGATGTCCCGTTCTTTGACTTTTTTCGATACGTCTTTATAGTAGTTTTGAAACTTGTCGCTCGATGTATCAAAATTGGTTTTGAACATCTTGTTGTAATCCTTTATAGCTGCCTCAAGAAAATCCCGTGAACTTTTGTCCAATTTGCTGGTATCTTCCGGGTTTTCATCGCCTATCAAGCCGTCAATTTCCGGATCGTCCTCATTCACTCCATAGCTATAGATAATGGCTATTTTAAGCTGTTTATCGCTTGGCAGCTCAGCAAGTTGTTTCTGAAATTCGGTATAATACCTTTTTGCAACATCAATGGAGGCAGTGGCAAAAATAGAATTAAACCCCGCCAATCTTCTGTCTTTCAACTGATAAAAACTGTTACGCTTGGTTTTTTGGTCGAAGTGTTCACGGATATAAGCCACTATATCCGTAATTCGTTTTGGATCTGCCAATGCCTTTTCCCTGTCGATGTCGCGCACCTTTCTATCGGCAATATTTTCCTTTTCCTTCATGGTGCGTATGTAATCAATGCGAAAAGGCAACACGTTTTTATCGTTGATGGCATCAACAATGGTGTAGGTGTGTAGCTTGGCACCAAAGGCCTGTTCCGTGGTCTTCAGGTCGGGATGGCCTCCGCTAGCGGCATTGACAGCAAAAATTGGGGTGCCGGTGAACCCAAAGAGATAGTGATTTTTAAATGTTTTGGTAATGGCGCTGTGCATATTTCCAAACTGCGAACGGTGGCATTCGTCGAAAATAATTACAATATGTTTGCTGAAAACAGGGTGGTTTGCCTGTTTTTTTATCAGTACCGAAAGTTTCTGTATGGTGGTGATGATGATACGTGCCTTGGGATTTTCAAGTTGTTTTTTCAGGATGGCGGTGCTCATGTTGCTGTTTGCCGCACCTTTCTCAAACTTGTCATACTCTATCATGGTCTGATAGTCGAGGTCTTTCCGGTCAACAACAAACAGCACCTTATCAATAAAAGACAGTTTGCTTGCCAGTAGTGCTGTTTTGAATGAGGTTAGTGTTTTGCCGCTCCCGGTGGTATGCCAGATATAACCGC
>DAOOWO010000328.1:0-3163 GCA_035371225.1 Bacteroidales bacterium
ACACCATACTTAATGAATTGAATGCAAGCCATGAAGTAACCATGAACATTCCGGTATTTGAAATTTACCAGATATACCTGTTCATGCCCAGGTGATTAAAACACCCTGACGTTGCAGTACCTGCATCCATTTAGTGTAAGCAAATCCGGCAATTTTTATCAAAAAAAATTTACTCGAAATTGTCATTTACCCGTATAAACTTTTTCACCGGCGCAGATCTTTATTTTCAAATGGTTTTCTTCGGGTGGTATCGGGCAGGAATATTTTGGATTACCATAACAGCATAGTGGATTATAGGCCTTGTTGAAATCGATGAGCAATTGATCTCCTTCCGGAATTTTCAGCTCAAGAAAGCGGCCTCCGCCGTATGTTTGTTCGCCATTGGTCAGGTCTTTGAAAGGCAGAAACAAATCATCTTTGTACAAAGAGTCGTTGATAAACTTCATGTATTGATACACACTCAACCTGCATAACTTACCATTAAGAGTAAACTCTGCAATACCATATTTACGGTAAGTGCCTGTATTGCCTTTAGAACGGGGCATTTCAAAGGCTTGTTCACCAGGTGTAAGGGTTAGCTTTGAGATTACCCTGTATTTTGCTTTCACAGGAAAAAAACTCAAGCCGCTGAAATTTTGTAAGCCTTCCTGAGTCAGCGGGGTGGTGGCTGAATCTGCAAATTCTCTGTTCATTCCGGCCCGAAAAATCCTGTTATCATTTATTATTTCATCTCTGCTAAGCTGAGCCCATGAACTCCCAAAAGCAATAAGAGAACACGTAAAAACAAATAGCTTAAATAAAAAAAACCAGTGTTTCATTAGAAACAGATGAAAAACAATATTTATTCAAAAATCAGCAAGAGCACGGCAAATACATCAATTATGAACAGAGTTATACTAAGTTCTTTATACTTCCCATTGATCAGCTTGATAAATGTCCATGTCAGCAGTCCCCAAATGATTCCCTGGGTAATGGAATAGGTCAGCGGTATCAATATCATGGCCAGAAAACACGGTATGGCATCGTCGAGCTTGTCCCAACCGATATTCATTACCGGTTTCATCATGAACACGCCAACAATAACCAGCACCGGGGCCGTAGCCACCGAGGGCACCACAGACAATAAAGGAGAAAAAAACATAAATGGAATAAACAACAATCCGGCTACCACGGCTGTCAGCCCGGTGCGGCCTCCCTGGGCTACTCCCGAGGCCGATTCGATATAGGCAGTTCCCGACGTTGTCCCCAATACACCAGCCATGCCGGTGGCCACCGCATCAACAATAAGTGATTGTTTGATATTGCGGGGCTCGCCGTTTTCATCCTTAAGATCGGCCGCTTCGGCCACACCAACAAAGGTGGATAGGCTGTCGAACATATCGGTAAAACAAACCGCGAATATTACTGGCCAAACGGCTAATTTCAGCGAGTTCAGAAAATCAAGCTGCATAAAAAAACTAAAATCAGGCGCCTGATAAAACCCTTTCCAGTTGACCAGGGTTGGCAAGCCATGATTCACGGCCGAAGCATCGCCAAACCACCTCCCAACGGGAATACAGCACAGGGTAATGGTTATGATGCCTATCATCATGGCTCCTTTTACATTTTTCACCATGAGCGCTGAAATAAGTATTATGCCGCCAATAAAAATCAAGCTAATGCTGTTCATCTCGCCCAGCCCGATAAATGGCGGTTTTACCACAATAAAGCCGGCATTTACAAAACCCAGCAAAGCAATAAACAATCCTATCCCGCCAGCAATGGCAAAACGTATCGGCCTGGGAATGGCTTCGACAATTTTTGTACGGATATTAAAAATACTCAAAATAAAAAACACGACACCTGCCCAGAACAATGCCCCCAAAGCCACCTGAACAGGGACTCCCATCCCCACTACTACGAAATAAGTAAAAAAAGCATTCAGTCCCATACTGGGAGCAATCAATATCGGGTTATTGGCATAAAGCCCCATCATGATGGTACAAAAAGCGCTTAACACCACTGTACCGGTAAGTACAGCACTGAACGGCATTCCGCTATCGGCAACCATGGCCGGGTTGACAATGATAATGTACATGGCGGCAACAAAAGTGGTTATGCCGGCCAATACTTCGGTTCTGATGTTGCTCTGGTATTTTTGAAGTTTAAATAGTTTTTCAAACATAAATCAAATGTTTATTTATTATTCTTTATACCGAACTAAAAACACCTAAAAAGAACCGAAATCTATTTCAGGTAATTTTCAAGGGCATTATCGTAAATTGCTTTGGCTTCTTTCATGTGGAAGTATGAGACATCATCCACACGCATATCTCCTTTGGTAACATGGCCCAACAGCGTGAATGCGGCCTTTGTATCCACAAGAAAATCAATAAAATCGGCTTCATCATCTTCGTCAACGCTTACAATAACACGCCCCTGCGATTCGCCAAAAAGAAAGGCATCCGGACGTATTTCACAATCTGTCGTAATATCAAATCCCAATTCATTGTGCATGGCCGATTCAAACAAGGCTACGAACAAGCCCCCTTCCGAAACGTCGTGTGCCGATTTTATCATCTTGCTGTTAATCAGTTCCGACAACACATACTGGGTAACAAATTCACGGTCGAGGTTAAAGTATGGAGGCGGAGATAGTTGTACCTTATGGTGATGGATGAGGTACTGCGAAGAGTTGATGTCATTGCGTGATTCACCCAGCATATAAATCAGGTCGCCTTTGTACTTGAAATCCATGGTCATCATGTTGTCTTTATCGTTAAGCAAGCCAATCATTCCGATCACCGGTGTAGGGAAAACGGGAACTACTTTACCGCCGATATTCGACTGGTTGTAGAAACTCACATTACCGCCTGTTACCGGTGTGCCGAATTTTTTGCATCCATTTGTCATCCCCTTGATCGCATGAACAAACTGCCAATAAACTTCCGGGTTATATGGATTGCCAAAATTCAGACAATTTGTAATCGCCAAAGGTTTTCCGCCGGTGCAGGTAATATTGCGGGCAGCTTCGGCCACAGCAATTTCAGTGCCTATACGCGGATCGGCATGCACATAACGGGCATTGCAGTCAACAGTCATAACCAGCGCTTTTTTACTGCCTTTCAGGTTAACCACCGCTGCATCAGCCGGCTTGTTGGTGGTCATATTTTTTGTACCAACA
>DAOOWO010000329.1:0-3154 GCA_035371225.1 Bacteroidales bacterium
GCTCTACACAGAACCGCTGTCGAAGAAGTTTTTTATGGAAGTGTTTTACAACTTCAACACTTCAAGCAATAAGGTGAACCGTCAGATTACAGATGCTCTTCACAGTGAAATACGGATCGACAGCCTGAGCGTTTTTTATACCAACAAAGTAATGATCAACCGCCTGGGAACTGATTTTCGGTATTCTTACAATGGGCTGAATATCATGCTGGGCGTTGCCGGACAATACCTTACTTTGAACGGGAAATATGCGGTGGACGAAAACATGCCTTTGATTACCGATCCTATCGAAAAAGATTATTGGAGCCTGAGCCCCAATTTTAATATCTCTTATGAGTTTCCTAACAATATGTGGCTGGAGTTCGATTACGGGTATGATGTAGCCGAACCTTCGTTCGATTATCTGCAGCCGGTTCCCAGTGTATCTAATCCACTTTACCGTACCATAGGGAATATTAACCTGAAACCAGAACGTACGCACAATATCAGCATAGAATATAATTATTATAACCCGGCAACTTTCTCGCATGCCGGGATCAACGGCCAATACAGTTATTGCGCTAACAAGATTTCATATAACCAAAATATGATGTGGCTCGATTCACTGGGAATAGTTACTGTGTCAAAGCCTGAAAACAATTCGGAGTCCCACAGCATAAATTCCTGGGCATGGTTTGGTTATCCGATAATAAAAACAAAATTTACCAACGACTGGAGCCTGGGCTTTAATTATGATAATTACGGATCTTTTGTTAATGATGTTTACAATGAAAATCACCAGTACCGGTATAATCTTAATACTTCATTTAACATCACCCCAATACAACAGCTTGTGATTGCCCTGTCGGGCCGTGCGTCACTTGCAGATTCCCGCTTGTCGATGAATACCGAACGCAATCAGTTCTCGCAGACCTATAAAGCAGGTTTGTCGGTAAAGTGGCAGTTTTTAACCAAGACATTTTTTGAAAGTAATTTTGATTACGAGTTTTACAGAAACTCACTTTATGGATACGTAAAAAATATTCCCGTTCTTAATGCCTCTGTGCGACAACTTATCGGAAAGAAAAACCATTTTGAGGTACGGCTGGCAGCATTTGATATCTTTAATAAGCGGCAATACGTTCAGCAATATTCATATCAAAATTACTACGGGCGCAGCGTGGCCGAAACGCTGGCGCGTTATTTTATGCTGAGTGTCAGCTATAATATCAAAGGATATGAAACAAAACTAAAGAAAAACAGATATTTTTGATAATGCAAAAAAACATGAATGTATGAGGAAAATATTTTTCACCATGGCGTTTCTTGCTCTGGCTGGTGTTGGCTTTAAAAGTTATGGACAGCAGGAACCGGTCAAAATAAAATACCTGACTACCTATAACTGGGTAAAGATGCTTAATGCCTGTGACTACCTGAGCAAAGAAAGCAAAGAACGAACGGCCTATATGTGGGGCAACCGCTCGGAATGGAAGATGTACAGCATTTTATATTCATCGGCCACGCATTCCCGTTTTGAGGATTCGGAGGAAAGACCTGATGGCGATGATGATAATTATCAGGGCCGGAAAGAAACTTTTTTTATGATACATAATTTTGAGAATCAGACCTATGTGCATGTCCTGGAAATGTTGGGAAAAACTTATCTGATATCTGATTCGCTGAAAATGCCCGACTGGAAAATAAAAAACGACCTGAAAGAAGTGTCCGGCCATGTGTGCATGAATGCCGCGCTGAAAGATACCCTCAGAGGACAAAAGATTGTGGCCTGGTTTGCCCTGGATATGCCCTTGCAGGCCGGCCCCGACAGGTTTTACGGCTTGCCTGGAATGATACTCGAAGTGGATATTAACAACGGTGCCGAGGTGATTACTGCCGAAAAAATCGAAAAGGTATCGCTGACCAATGAATTTGAATTGCCTAAAAAACTCAAAGCAAAAAAAATCAGTGGCACAGAGTACGCGGCTATCCTCAAAAAATTCTATGACGACAAACGCAAAGCCGAAGAATTTCCCTGGGGCGTGAGGTATTAATACCGAACCGCAATGGTAAGGGTTAAGACAAGTTGCGATATGCCGCCGTATCGCCTGCAAGGAGTCATTGGTCAGGATAACCAGCCACAGCGGATAGGTGGGGCCGCCGACTCAATAATACCTCGTTAACCTGAGTTCGGGTTAAATAAATCATTTTTGTTTTGTCAAAACACAGATTATTAAATTGATAGTATTTGCCGTAGGCAATTAATATCAATAGAAAATCAAAAATGTGCAGAATATTTTGTCCGTAGGACATAAACCATATTCAATGTTAATCTCCTGACGGAGAATAAATGCTTCTGTTATTTGTTTCCTATTGATATTTAAATCCTTACGGATTAAGATAATATTTTCTTAACCCGAACTCAGGTTCGTTAACTTTTTTCCTTCATTTTCACTCCGAATGGAATTTTTAAGTTTAATGAAATATTTCTACCAGGATTAAATAGATTCACTTCTTTAAGTGTCGACAAATGGTCAATATATTTTGTGTCTAAAATGTTGTTTGCACTTATACTCAATGAAATAAACTGATTTCTCATTTTTATATTACCGCCAATGCTTAAATCAACAAGCGTATAACCTGGTGTTGTACTTTCTTCAGGGGCAGCTTTGTTTTGATTAAATGCGGTGCATGTATTAACTGAAATAAATGCCTTTTTAAAAAACCATAACTTTTCTTTTTCGCCTCTTAGTTCAAAATGCAGTTTATGTGCAGGCACAAATGGCAAGTAATCGCCATGCTGTTGTCTGCCGATTACAAATGAAAAGGTGGATTTAAAATGCAGCCATTTTATAATTTTCGGGTGCAAATTCAATCCGGCTTCACCTCCAAACAATGTAGAATTTGCCTGTTCGTATCTGAAAATATCTATTCCCGAGGCTGTAGTATCGCCTGTTGGTGAAATAAAAATATAATTATTGACAATATTATAAAATCCTGCAATGTCAAAGGTGAAATTATTTTTATGGTAATGAAGACTCAAATCCGTTTCATAGGAATTTTCCGGGACAAGATTTTGGTCTCCAATTTCGAATCTCAATTCGTGTTGCCCCTTTGAGGTTAGTTCGGCTAAGTTGGGAGTGCGGTATGCTGCTGCAAAGTTTGCCCTGAATAACAG
>DAOOWO010000330.1:0-3135 GCA_035371225.1 Bacteroidales bacterium
GAATGATTTTTTGAAGCAGGCTTATTACAATTTAAAAAAGGTGATTGATGGATAAGGTTTTTATCTGCCCACAGTGCGGCAAAAAAGTCAAAGCGCATAAATGCGTTCTAAGTATATTTTATAAACATCAGTGTTCACAAAGTGTTCTTAAAAAGAAAAAAGGGTGAGGTTATGGCGAGGCCGGAAAAACACACAGTTGAGTATTTTCCTTTTTACGTGAAGGACGGAAAAACATTATTTATTTTGGAGAGCAAATACCGGGCGGCAGGAACGGGTTTTTTTACTAACGTATTTCGTTTTTTATCGGAAACGCCCGACCATTATTGTTGTTTAAAAGACGCTGGTGATAGGAGCTATTTTTTTGCGAAAACCAAAGTCAACGAAGAAGAAGGAATTGACATGCTAAACATGATGGCCGATACCGGGAAAATAGATAAAGACCTGTGGATAACTCACTCCGTCATAGCCTCACAAGATTTTTTAAACAGCATTAAAGACGCTTACGAAAAGCGGAAAAACAAGCCCACCACGTTAGCGGAAATCAAGGCAAAATTCATTTCCGGTAACGGAAACGGAATTAATACCCCCGTTAATCCACCAAAAACCATAGTTTCTCCGTTTGATAATACACAAACTAAACTAAAAGAAACTAAACTAAACTATATAAAAGAGTATATTGCTGCCGCGCCTGTTTTTATTCCCACTAAAGAAGAAATAGAAAATTACTCAACGCCAAAAATTCAAGACGAAATAGAAAAATTTATTGATTTGCTTTATCGCCAAGAGGTTTTTAAAGATGCGCTTATTTTTACGAACAAAGCATTAAAAGAAAATAAAAATCCCAGAGCGGTTTTACATACCTTGATTCAATGTTTTTCTGCGAAGCCGGAAAAGCCGTGGGGGTATTGCGAAAAAATAATCAAAATAGAAAGCATGAATTACAATGAACGAGATCACATCAGAGCTTCACAATGAAGTATTAAAAAAGTTTGAGCCTCTTATTTGGCGGCTAGCTGAAGAGGGAAAAACACCAGAGGAAATAACGGCTATTTACATGAAACATTTGGCCGCTTGTCGGGTAAATTATTACGGCGAGTTCAGAAAGCTCAACAGTATGCAGGAAATTTTAAATAACATGACCTTAAAGGCCGACAGCTCTGCCGAACATTTGCTTTATAATTATTTACAGAAAAACAGTATTGCTTTTGAGTTTCAGAAAAAAATAGGCGCGTATCGGGTTGATTATTTGGTTGATAATTACTTGGTGGTGGAGCTTGACAGCGATTTACACAATCCCAAAAAAGATGCGGTTAGGGATAAGTATTTAGAAAAAATGGGTTATGTTGTTTTGCGGATAACGATTAATGATTTAGTTGCCGCGCCGGAATTATTAATAAAAAAAATAAAAGAATTACAGCCAAAGGAAAGAAAACAAAAACACATAAGGCGTATAAAACGGGGGGTATCATGAGACAAGACAAGCATTGTGAGATGTGCGGAAATATAATTCCCGATGCTTACAGCCGGAGACAGTTTTGCAATCACTGTTCCAACGTAAGAAACGAAAAGCGTAAAAAGAGAAAAAATTATCCTCAGAGAAAAACAGAAAAGTATGAATGTATTCATTGCCACAAACTGACGGCGCGTAGCTTTCAGGGTTACTGTGATGTTTGTCGGTGTGTTTTAAGAAAAACGGGTTTTCTATCTATCGAGGGAGATGGGATATATTGTTGAGGTGAGCCATGAAAAAACTAAAAGAGGTTTTAGATTTTCTGATTTTCCAATTTGATTATATCGCTGTGTGTTTAGCTGTGGGTTTGATGAGTTTCATGATTGCGCTTCTGGCTATGGGAATAATTAGTTATTTCTGGTGATAATTATGCAATGGACGGCAGACGAGGATAAATACCTAAAAGAAATGTGTGATGCGTGCCTGCACATATCTCAAATGGTTTTGGTTTTAAGGTCGCGGACAAAGGAAGGCATAAGAAAACGCATGAGGGAGAAAGGCTGGACAAATCTACAGTTCCCGGTGATTGATGAAAAAAAATTCAAGGAGATGATTAATGGAAGCCGCAGGCTGTAGGATTATTGAATACCCCGACAAGGACGCGGAGTTTAGTATTTATGATATTGCAGACCAGCATTTACTTAATCGCGGTTCGAGCATAAGCCATATTCTAAAAGACCGCGATAGGATAGCTGAAGATGATTATGCGCTGTGGTTTTGCGGCGGTGATTATTTTGACGCTATTTATCCAGGTGACGGGCGGTTTGACGCTGAAGCGTTTGATGAAGACCTCAAAATAAATGACCTGGCTACGCTTGCCGCTACCGCAGTTAATATTTTTTGCGATATATATTTACCCATCAGGGATAAATGTTTAGGGATTTTGTTAGGCAACCATGAGCAGAAAGCCTTTGTTCGGGGATCGCAGATGTTCGTTCATTCAGAACTATGCGATAAAATGAACGCCCCAAACATGAGATATTCTGGCTTTACCGATCTTTATTTTGTTCATAAACCAAACCGCCGGAAGGTCAGATTAAGCATTTCCTATACACCGCCGGAGAAATTTACGGCAAAGCTGAGGGTGTTTATTCATCACGGCATGGGTGCAGCGAACACCGCAGGCGGAAAAATAAACAAACTTAAATCGTTGGTGGATATGGTTGATGCCGACTTAGTGATGATGTCCCATGTCCACGAACAATTCGCAAAAGCGTTTTTACGGCTCACGCCAAATTTTAACTGCACCGAAATAGGGCAGAGGGTAACAATGGGGCTGATCACAGGGAGTTATTTAAAAACCTATACCGAGGGGTTTACCGGATATGGCGAGATTGCCGGATATTCGCCTACTACGTTAGGCGCAACAAGGGCAAGATATAATCCAAACGAAATGACGCTTATTGTGGAAAATCGAGGCGACAACGTAGGGGTTAAGGGATGTCAGTTATAATTCAGAATATTAACAAGAAACATTCACAAGAGGGAATGCAGGACTATGTTCTAAAAATTAGCACCGAGGAAATATGCAGATTTCAGCATAAATCGGAAGACGGACTGTCAACGCTACTATTTAAAGCCGCTTATGCCGTGGAGGATAGTGAATATAAGATGTTAAAGGAATT
>DAOOWO010000331.1:0-3129 GCA_035371225.1 Bacteroidales bacterium
GCCAAATGGTACATATATTTAATAAAAATAACCGGAGTTGATTGGGTTGTACAGAGGAAAGTAATCATAGAATAACAAACACAAGGGTAGAACTTTGTGAATATTGTTTTAGTAGGATTTTTCATAAAAAAATATTACACTAAGCTGATTGTTAATATTCCTTTATCCCTGAAATAGTATTACTTTTGTTGTGAATTTGCAGCCTAAGCTAAAATCACGCCATGAGTTTAAAAGTCAACAAAATAATCTATATGCTGCTGGGCATTGTGCTCGGTTTTTTTGTTGGCGGCGGCATCATTTGGTGGCAGGTAAACGACAAAGACTTTACAGATTTTTTCAGGAAAACAAACGACAAGCCCTCCCTTGATACCAACCAATACGACCGTTCTATCAGGCCGGATAAAAAATCTTCTCATAATTTCCGCGTGGGAAATACCGAAATTCCTTTTACCTATATCGACAGCCTGAAAAAAGACAGCCTCAATCCCTCTCTCGACGAACTTCTCGCTATGTATGCCAATGCTGGCTCCGACAGCAACGAACGTTCCTCAGGCTCTTCCTACGACGATATCGTAGTTTCCAAAGACGAGCTTATTATTACCCGCCTGATAAAAATTTCCGGCGAAGTCCCCGAAATTGATAAGGGCTACGAACTTGACTCCTTGCTTACCGACCAGCGCCAAACAAAACGTAAACCCAAAGGCATAATAAAAACAGAATTCTGGAAATCGCCGCTCAACTACAAAGGATACAAATTTGATGAAAACAAACTCGTGATCTTTGGCCTCTACGAAGTAAACAGTGTTTCTATCAGCGGGTACAACAACGAGCTTTTTGTTAAATATAACGATATTTATTATCTGATAGAATATACGGATGATTTCAAATCATTTTTTCCTATGAAAAATGAATCGCTTCTTAAAGAACTGAACTCGTTATGACCGTTAATTTTTATAAGTACCACGGCGCAGGCAACGATTTTGTCGTGATTGACAACAGGCTGAACACATTTTTTCCGGCACCGGAAGTAGTGAACCGGCTTTGTCACCGGCGTTTCGGCATAGGCGCCGACGGCTTGCTCTTGCTTGAAACCTCCGGAACCCACGACTTTGCCATGCGCTATTTTAATGCCGACGGCCATGAAGGTTCCATGTGCGGCAACGGCGGGAGGTGTATAGCCGCTTTTGCGTATCAGCAAATGAACTTAAAAGAAAAAATCGCTTTCATGGCTGTGGATGGCCTGCACAGGGCCGAAATCCTTTGCATAGAGGATGGTGTGGCGCAGGTTCGCCTGAAAATGGCCGATGTGGAACGCGTTGAGCAGGGCGATGGGTATTATTTTCTTGATACCGGCTCGCCGCACTATGTTGCCTTTGTGGAAAATGCCGATATCCTGGATGTTGCAACTCTGGGAAAGGAGATTCGCTACAGCCCGTTGTTCCCTCATGGCACCAACGTGGATTTTGTTGAAATCAGGCAGGGGAAGCTTTTTGTGCGTACCTACGAACGCGGCGTGGAAGACGAGACCTTGTCGTGCGGCACAGGAGTTACGGCCTCGGCTATTGCTACCTTTTTCGCGATGCCTCAATCATCATACGAAATCAATACACGCGGCGGAATCCTAAAGGTGAGTTTTGACAAAGACAAGGAAAAATTTGTGGATGTGTGGCTCGAAGGCCCTGCCGCCTGCGTATTCAGTGGACAAATAAAACTATAAGTATGCAACACCCAAGTATCAGACTGCGTGCCGTTGAGCCTGAGGATATTGATTTTATTTACCGCCTCGAAAACGATACCGAAAACATGGATACCTCAGAGAACACCGAACTGGTTTCGAGGTATGCCATCGAGCAATATGTGCTGGGTGTCGGCAGGGGACTTTTTGAAACAGGCCAACTGCGGCTGATTATCGAGGCATACGACATAGGAGGCAACAGTCCGGTGGGCTGTATCGACCTGTTCGAGGCCGACGCCATCAACCGCAGGGCGGGCATCGGCATATACATCACTGCCGGCGAACAAAAAAAAGGCTATGCCTCCGCGGCTCTTGGCATGATGATTGAATACTGTTTCCAAAAACTCAGCTTGCACCAGTTGTTTTGCAATATAGGGCAGGAAAATACAGCCAGCATGAAACTATTTGAAAAACATGGCTTTAAAGTGGTCGGCCTGAAAAAAGACTGGCGGTATCACAATAAAACATGGAAGCATGAGTATTTATTGCAACTGATAAACAGCTAAGGATACAAGGGATTATGAGCGATATAGAACAACTGTCGAAGAAAACCAAGAGCAGCCGGAAGAAAAGCAAATTCTGGAAAAATTTTTTCAGAGGATTACTGGTACTGATAGTTATTTGCCTGATTGCAGGCATGTTTATCGGATACAGATACTACCAACTGATTTATGTGAAAAATGTTGACCTGGGCGGGAAAAAAGAAATGTTTGTTTACATTCCTACAAATGCCAACTTTCAGGATGTAAAAAAAATACTCTACCAACCCGGTCTTATTATCGACACCAACTCTTTTGAGTGGCTTTGCGAACATAAGGCCTACACCATGAAAGTAAAGCCGGGCCGCTACCTGTTGAAAGAAAACATGAGCAACAACGAGCTTATCAACCTGTTGCGCTCAGGAAAGCAGGAGCCGGTAAAACTTACGTTCAATAACATCAGGACTAAGGAACAATTTGTTTCAAGGGTTTCCCGGTTTATCGAAGCCGATTCCTTGTCGCTGATCAACCTGCTGAACGACACGGCTTTTCTGAAAAAGTACGACCTTGACCCCGATAATGTGATGTGCATCTTTATCCCCAATACTTATGAGATTTTTTGGGATAATCCTGCCGAAAAGTTCTTTAACCGTATGTATGATGAATACCAGAAGTTTTGGAACCAGGCCCGCCGGGATAAGGCCGCTGCCCTGGGCCTAAGTCCCGCCGAAGTAGTGATACTGTCGTCCATAGTGTATCAGGAAACCAAGAAAAAAGACGAAATGCCGAGGGTGGCAGGGGTGTATCTTAACAGAATCAGGATTGGCATGCCGCTGCAGGCCGACCCGACAGTGATTTTTGCTCTCCGCGACTTTACCATAAAACGGGTGCTGACCGCTCAAACGCAATACGATT
>DAOOWO010000332.1:0-3104 GCA_035371225.1 Bacteroidales bacterium
TTACCATCAGGATGCAGGGTGGATCGCTGAAAATTCAGGTTGATAAAGAGTGGAATATCAGGATGACGGGCGAAGTAAGGGAGATTGCCAGCGGCGTACTGAGCAGCGAGTTTCTTGAAGATATAACTGTGGCTAATTAAGTTTAAATCTCCGAAATTGTCTCACACAGAGAGCACAAAGCTCACAAAGGATTTTTCTTCGTGGTCTTTGTGGCCTTTGTGTGAAATATCTCTATTTATTATTCCTTATTCTTCATATTAACTTTTTTTATTTCTCACAAAGAGCACAAAGCTCACAAAGATTTTCGCTTCGTGGTCTTTGTGGCCTCTGTGTGAAATTCCACTTCTTATTATTCCTTATTCTTTATATTAGCTTTTTTGGTAGTGTCCATAATTTTGTGTAAATGAAAAGGCAGCTGCATTTGGGAGGCCAACCGGACTGGAGCCGGAAAACGAGCTCAAATCCTTGATTTCAGCACTTTCTCGGCTATAAAAATATACCGGATGGTAGCAATAATTATTATGAATTTTTTCTTTAAAAATTAATGGAGATTTTTTCTATTATCATACATCCAACAAAATGATATTTAAGCAATTAGGGATTATTTCAAAATAAAATTTGTATTCACAAATTTTATTGAATTATTGGCATTTTGATTACTTTTCATTTTTCTCTTTTTTAATACACATGTCATATTCTTGACTCTAAAATAGCTTTTAAAATTTATTGTGATTAAAACACTTGCATCATATTGCATTTCCAATATAAAGAAGCATTTTTTCGAATCATTTTTCAGGTAGGTTTTAATTTTAAAGTGATCTTTTAAAATAAATTAAAAAGATGCGAGAAATTATTTCAGACTTTTTGTCATTTATCAATAAAAAATCTGAACAGTACATTATTTATGAAATAATTATTGAATAATCCGTATGAAGAACTATTAAGACATCCACGCCAAATAAAATATGGCAAAAAACTGAAACACAATTGAGTAATAAAAAGCGTTTTAATAAACTGAGGATAAATATTTTTTTGACAGGTAACAGATTACCTGTTAGAATTAATTGATTATTAATATGATTATGAGTGATAATGCATCGCTGACTCTAAAAATTGTTTTTGAACTGTACTGATAACTATCGGAGGTTTTCAGAACAAAATGTGTATTCAATTGTGTATTCAAAAACAAAAGGCAGTTACTTTCAATTTTTGTAACTGCCTTTTCACCGTCGGCCCGGAGAGGCTCGAACTCTCGACCCCATGATTAAGAGTCACGTGCTCTACCAGCTGAGCTACGGGCCGTAAAACGACTGCAAAATTATAAAAAAATGAAACTAAAACGAAAATCCTGTGAGAAATTAATATGATTCTGCAAATCAGATAATTATCCTACTCAACGTCAAACCACGCATTCAGTTGCCTGCTGTAATCCTCCGGGAAATCCCTGTGATGAAACTCATTGGTGCACCTGTTGTATATATATTCTTTTCCCCATTCTTCACCATTTTTTATAACCTCAGCTATAGCACCGGTAATGAAGTCAAGTTCATCATTCGTCATGGTAGGATGCAGTGACACCCTTACCCATCCGGGCTTGAGCGAGAGATCTCCAGCCTCAATTCTGTCGGTGATCTCTTTCGAAAGCTTAAAGTCAACATTGAGCAGATAATGGCCGTAAGTGCCGGCACAGGAGCAACCACCCCTTACCTGTATTCCATACCTGTCGTTGAGCAGCCTTGTGACGAGGTTGTGATGTATGCCATCGGTGTAAAATGAAAAAACACCCAGCCTGCGGGTAATATCCGGTGCAAGGATATGCACCCCTTTTATACGAGTCAGTTTATCAAATGCCATCTCAACGAGTTCTTCTTCCCTTTGGCGGATCATTTCCACTCCCATTTTTTCTTTCAGAAGAACGGCCAGTGCTGCCCTGATAGCCTGAAGAAACCCTGGTGTTCCGCCATCTTCCTTCACCTCAATGTCCGTTATATAACTGTACCCACCCCACCTGTTTGTCCATTTTACCGTACCACCCCCGGGTATGTCGGGTGCGTAGTTCCTGTATAGTTTTTTATTGAATACCAGCACGCCTGCACTACCCGGACCACCCAGAAACTTATGGGGTGAAAAGAAAATGGCATCCAGCTGTTCCATCGGATCAGCGGGATGCATATCTATCTTTACATACGGTGCCGAAGCGGCAAAGTCGATGAAACAATATCCGTTATGCTCATGCATTATCCTGGCCAGTTCGTAGTAAGGCGGAATGTAACCTGTTACATTGGAACATGCCGAAAATGAGCCAATTAGCAAAGGGCGCTCAGCATATTTTTTTATTTCCTTTCTTAAGTTATTGGGATCAACTGTCAGATTCTCTCCAGGTTCGAGCACCACCACATCGGCAAGTGTTTCAAACCATGAAGTGTGGTTTGAGTGATGCTCTATGTGTGTTATGAATACAACAGGTCGGTTCTTATTGGGTATGTCCCTGCATTTTTTATATGCCTCAGTTTTGTTCAGTCCACAAAATGACAGAGCCTGCTCAGGAACCTTCAGACCGAGTATGCGCTGCAGCTTTGCAATAGCACCTGTCATGCCCGATCCCGTAAAAAGCAGTACATCATCCTCACTGGCATTGACATGCTTCTTTAATACTGTATGGGCATGTTTATACGCAGCAGTCATTGCAGCACCCGTTGAGCTCGACTCCGAATGTGTGTTGCCCACCAGACAGCCTATCTCTTCAGAAATCTTCTTTTCTATGGGTGCATAGAGCCGCCCGCTGGCAATCCAGTCGGCATAAACAATCTTTTTACAACCATAGGGAGTATCGATGCATGAATCAATGCCCACAATGTTTCTTCTGAAAGGCTCGAAATATTTTTCAAGATCAGTCATAACGAATCTTTTTTAATCAGCAGGATACCTGCAATTTTTATTAGGGCGAAAAAACGTTTTTAAGTCAAATTGAAAAAGGGTTATATTGCGTTCGTAATTTATTCAAAGAAAGGTGGATTTTTACTCTTTTTTCTCGGATATATTATGAATCACCCTTTGCGGGAAGGGGATCTCTATTCCTTCCCTGTCGAAAGCTATTTTCAGCC
>DAOOWO010000333.1:0-3098 GCA_035371225.1 Bacteroidales bacterium
AAAAAAACAAAATTTATCGTAAAAAATTTTCGATTAGTCTTTATTAAATTATATATATGTATGAAATAACAGTTATGTGCATAATATAATAGCCTAATAAACAAATTCTTGCGTGTTCTCTTGATCTGATGAAATTTTGGAACAATGTTTTTAACAGTGAATTATTATAAATATGAATATGAATATGAATATAGCGAATTGGCTTAGAGAATAGTAAGAACCGGGCTATGCCTTTTATCAGTGAAAGAACAGAAAAATGATTTTCTGATGGAATAGTGATACTAGCCACTTCTTGAAAATAAAGGGCCGGCTGAATCCATTATTTGATAAAGTGCTAAAGCACGTATTGGCGTTCTACTGCATTGGTATACCGTTCAACTGTGATGAAAACTTATTCTGTTTTGCAAAAATATCAGCGGGAAATAATCCTCAGGAATAGACATGAACACTATTTTGGGCAGCAGGGAGGTAGTTTAACCCGAACCAACAGGTTAGTAACACGAAGAAAGATATGGCCAAAATCCAGAGTGCCAGCTTAATGTTGTTATTCTTATTAATTCTGAAATGAATATATAACAGATAAATCAGCCAGGTCAGCAGTGCCCAGGTCTCTTTGGGATCCCAGGTCCAATAACTTCCCCAGGCTACTTTGGCCCATAAGGCACCAAATAGCATTCCGATTGTCAGAAAAGCAAATCCTGTATAAACAATATTATCGGTCAGGTGCATGGTGCTTTCGATTGATTTTCTTTTGTACGAAAGAAAAAGACCGATAATACCGAAAAAAGATGCCGCAGCCAAAAATGCGTAACTAATCATATAAACAATAACATGGGGAATAAACCATGGACTTTGCAGGGCTGGCATCAGGGTTTTGTCGAAATTTTCAGGCTTGAAATAGTTGATGATTAGAAATACCATAGCCATAATAATGCTGTATGCCAACAGCCATTTATATTTCCAGCGGAAGTAAATAATCAGACTAATCAGTGAAAGTAACAATGAATACCATAGCCTTGTTTCGCCCAGCGTTCTGAAAACTGGGCGTTCCAGGCTTATCCATAATCCTGTGATGAAAACTGCCAGTGTCAGGGTTCCAGCAACGACAAGAAGTATAGATATTTTTTCGGTTGTTTTTTTTCGCCCAGTTAGCAATACCAAGGCCAAAAGCCATAATCCACAGCAAAGTATTACAAAATATGGAAAATCTTCCCAGGTCATATTGTTATTTGTTGTTTTTTAGTTCCTGATCTGCCGGTCCACAGCATGAGCAGTGCGCCGGCAAGCAACATAAATATTCCGGTGTAAACCACAGGCAGCCATGGGTCTCTCACCAACTGGACAATACTAATCTCCGACCACTTGCCCATCTGTTCGTCGTATCCGCTTTGATAGATTGTCCAGCCTTTGAATTTATAAGGTTTGTTTACTGTTAATTGAAAACTTTCCTGTGTGTCATCATAAAACGCTCTTATTTCTGATGTAAATTTTTTGGGTTTACGCAAAGTCATTGCAATAAATTCATTATCCGACAGCATCAGGTCCTGACGGTTAACAAAAGGACTGCCAGAGCATACCCATCCGCTGGCCGTAATATTTTGCAGATGTTTTTTTGCTGTGATATAGGCTGCGGGAGCCCCCGGATTGGCAGCCGGCAGATACCCTGCAGAATCTTTCTTGGCGTTTTCAATAAAGTTTGTTATTTCAACACACCAATCTCCCATCATCGTTGTAGTGCCTTTTTTAACTTCGGGGCGGGTAGCATCGGGATTAACAGATTTTCCGGTTTTTGCGCTCAGCAGACCCAATTCAGGTGGATATTCATCAATAGTAAAGTTAATAAGCTGTAAACGAAACCCAAGGTCAAAGGCTTGACTCTGACTGTTATATGCCGCAATAGTTTCTATATTCCTGGAAAGCACCATGCTTAATTTCATTGAGTCGGCCGATCCCAGAGAGCCTGCCACGATGATTATCCATAGACCCAAATGATTCAGCAAAAATGAAATATTTTTAAATGAAAAGGGCCGTATCCGCCTGATGATGGTTAATCCGAGTACAAACAAAAGATATGTGCTGCTCAAAAGATAGGGCCAGCTTCGTACAATATGGTTCAGCCCGAGACGTGTCATTAGCGGGCTGCTGTGATTTGTTGCCTCCTGAGGGATAAAACCCATGAGAAACACAAGAAAAGCAAAAGTGCATATGGCCGATATTGCCACAGGAACTCCTGATAACCATTTTTTTAGCGGGAGATTTACGAGAAAGTAAAAAACAACAATATAGGCAATGAAAAGGACCAGGATCAATAAATTGGCAGGCCATGCCGGCATTGATGTTCCTTTTCCACCCGTGGCAAATTCAATAATTAATCCAATGAAAACCAAAATCAAAGAAACAAAAAGACCTTCACTGTATTTCCAGGAAGACACTCCGGATTTTTTTTCAGGAGTCTGTTGTTCGTTCATTATTATTGTGCGTATAAGAATGTTTTTGCCACCATTTTAACTATAGCAAAATTATAAAATGTTATGACATTTGTTACACTCGTACTTTTTCTTTTTATTTGATTATTACCAGAGGTTTTATAAAAAGGTATTATTTTTGTAAAATTCTTACACCCAAAATGTTTTAATATGAAAACTTTATTAAAGAAAATTAGTCGGGTATTAGTAATAGTAATTATTTGTATGCCTGTTTTAAGCTCCAAAGCACAGTTTTTTACCGGTGGCGATATGAATATTGGTATTTTAGGTGGATTAAACCTGAATATTGCACCGATTGCGGGCTACCGTTATAAGAATTTTAGTGTAGGGGTATCGCCAATTATCCAGTATCAGGCAACTTCAACGGTAGGTATGTCTGGTCAGTTTTCATACGGCGGATCTGTTTTTATGGAATATTCGGTTTGGAAAGGAATATTTGGCCATGCGGAGTTTCATGTTACCAATTCAGGGTATTTAAAAAACAGCCTGGGCGATATATACAAAAAAGGAGTATGGGTTATGGGTGCTCCCATAGGCGTGGGATACGAACACCAGCTAAGCGGAAACCTGTGGGTAAAAACCATGCTCCTTTACGATCCATTTCTTGATATT
>DAOOWO010000334.1:0-3065 GCA_035371225.1 Bacteroidales bacterium
CTGGTTAAGGACCTCTGCCTAATGCCTTTTAACCAATGCCTAATTCCTTTCCTCCATAACAGCCTAACTCCGCTGCGGCGGACTAACCGCCTAACTCCTCAATAACCTAATGACTTCTTCTTACTTCTTCTCCTTGTGTATCAATACCTCCGTAGCCCCAATACCATATTTTGCTATGGAAGCATCAAAATATTCCAGGAAAGTATATTGTTCGAGGATTTTGCTCACTTCAAGTTTTAGAATGCCGGCGCCCACGCCATGGATAAAAATCACGCGTTCGTAATTTTCGGCAATGGCATTTTCCATGCAACGGGTAAAATAGTCAAGTTGTATCTGCAGTTTTTCGTGTTTGCCAAGACTCTGGTGCTCTTCGCATAAGGCCTCAATATGCAGGTCAACTTCAGCAAACCCTTCGTCGATACGGTGTTTTTGTATCAGCGAATCTCTTTTTAGTTGTGCTTCCGGTATCTTTACCTGCTGTGGTGTGTCATCTTCTTTTACGCTGATGATAGGCGGTTCACAGATTTTATAAATGAATGACCGCTTGTTGAAAACCGGGCTGTTGATATAGTTGTCTTCCTTGAGCAGTCTGGCGGGCTTTATTTTATATTCCTGGCTTAGTGGTGTTAAAATATTTTCGGTAAAATCGCTGAAATAGAGTATTTGTAACACACCCTGGGTGTAAAATTCTGTTTGTTCGCGGCCGGCATATTGTATGTCGGCTTTGGAGTAGGCGGGGATATTGCCGTAATCGTTGCCGGCATAACCTTTGCTTTCTTTCAGAAACAGTGTGTAAATAATATCAAATGGCGTATTGTTGACAAGATAAATCTCTGCATCTCCGGCAATCAGCAGGCGCTGGTCCATAGGCACAAAGGCAAGATAGATACCTTCGGGAATGTCCATGGGGCGTATTTTTTTTGTGTCAGGAGCCTTTTTTTCTTCCGGTGTCGGCTGGTTGGTGGGGGTGGATGAGTGTTTCTGATCATCAAAAAAACGTCCTGCAGCCGTATCGTTATTAACCAGCAACAACTCATTGACCATCACGGGCACTTCAAATCCGTCGCTGATAGACACGCTCACCATGCCGGAACTGATAATTTTGCTTACTATTCCGCCTCCCTTTTCGTTTAAAAACTTAACTTTATCGCCAACTTTAAATTTCATGATGTTTTTATTTCAAAAGTAAACATAAATATGCTTGTCTTCAGAAAAAACTTAATAGGGTTGCTGATTATACTCAGCATGATTGCCCGGGGACTGGCCCAGGAAGTATCCCGCAGGGATAAGGCGGTTTTTAAAGAACGTACGCCAGGGTATTATGAAAATGTTATCCTGAAAGAGATAAATAAAAAATCCTTTGTTGCGGAGCCCCGGAAAGCCTTGAGGGTTGATTACCAGCAAATGAAATTTCCCAACGACACTGCCTTATATACAAAATATTGGCACAACCCGGCTGTGTCGCAGGGCAATAGTGGTACCTGCTGGGCTTTTGGCTCTGTTGCCATGATAGAATCGGAGGTGTACAGGGTGCATAAAATAAAAACGGACCTCTCGGAGATGTTTCTGGTTTATCACGACTACCTTGAACGTGCTAAGGAATATGTGAAAACCAGAGGAGAAACCTATTTTGAAGAAGGTTCGGAGTCCAATGCCCTCGTGAGGATGATGGATAGGTACGGCATAATGCCTTTTTCGGCTTATACCGGATTGCTTCCCGCGCAAAAAGTATACGACCACAGCGTGATGATAGAGGAGATGAAAACTTATCTGGCCGGGGTGAAAAGAAATAATGCCTGGAATGAAGAAGAAGTGGTGAAAAACATCAAAACCATTATGAATGCATACATGGGTGAGCCTCCGTCAACTTTCGTTTACGAGGGAGTTAATTATACTCCAAAAACGTTTGTCAGCGATTTTTTGAAAATTGATCCGCATGATTATTATAGCTTTATGTCCACGGTGAGCGCAAAGTTTAATCAGAAAGCCGAATTGGTGGAGCCCGACAACTGGTGGCACAGCAGGGATTATTATAATGTGTGCATGGAGGATTTTTTTCTGGCGCTTACAGAAGCGCTGAAAAATGGTTATACCGTATGTATTTGCGGGGATGTGAGCGAACCGGGCATTGACTACAACAGTCAGACTTTTATGGTGCCCACCTTTGATATTCCTTCGGAATATATTGATGATGCTGCCCGTCAGTTGCGGCTGAACAACGAATCTACTACCGACGACCATTGTATGGAAGTGGTGGGGTATTGTGTTTATGAGAAAAAATACTGGTTTTTGCTCAAAGATTCCGGGGCTGGGGCTTTTGGCGTGCCTCAGATTGGTTACCGGTTTATGAGTGAAGATTATGTGAAATTGAAAATGATGAACCTGCTGCTTTATAAATATGCGGCGAAAAAAGTGCTGGACAAAATTATCAAGTGAGCGAAGTCATTATTTTCAGAGGGAAAGGCATTTAATATTTAATGAATTTACCGCAGTAGGTATTTCTGGCATCCGAAACCTGAACAAAATAAACTCCTTTCTGCCATTGATTTACCGGCAATACTATTCTTTGCTGTTGTATGTTGTTCTTTGCCAATACTCTTCCTGTGATATCCGTGACGGTCATGCATATCACATCAGAGGGATTGGGAAATTCGATGGTGATGAAATCAATGGCCGGATTGGGATAAATGTCAAGCAGCCTGATTCTGTCAATGGATTCAACCGAAAGATCAATGGGTATATGGTTGAAATATTTTGCTGAAATATTATTCTGACCGCTTTTGGTAATCTGCAGCACGGGTTCGTGAAAACCATCCGTAAGCCACTTGTATTCGGTTACGTTGCGGGTAGATCCACCGCCGAATCCAATGGAGTCATAATAAATGGTGTCATAATAGATTACTTTTGATTTTACCCGGATTACTTCAAAAGTATCGGCCGGAAGATACAACGTTCCCCATCCGTCCACGTGGTTTTCTCTGTGAACCGTATGTCCGTAATAGCCTAATCCGGGAATGTTCGCATGAACCTCCGAGTCGGATGTATCTTGCGTTCCAAAAGTAACC
>DAOOWO010000335.1:0-3064 GCA_035371225.1 Bacteroidales bacterium
GCAGGCCGTACCTTGTTTTTCGCCCTTATTATATTTTACAAATGTTACGGTGCTCTGCACCTATATTAGGAAAAGATGCTATGGTTGCGTATTGGAATCTCTTGAATGCGTTATCCGGGTTTTATTGACATCATTAATTATTATTGGCACCTCAAAAAATGATTTAGTCCTCCCCTCTATCTCATTTTCAGTTAAAAATATTAATTTAGCATGCCAAATTTGTTGTCCTGAAACGAATTCTCATCATACAAACCGCATCAATAGGCGATGTGATACTTGCCACACCGCTGATAGAGAGTTTTGCCGCGCATCAGCCTCCGGTGGAGATTGATTTTTTGCTTAAAAAAGGATGCGAAACGCTTTTTGAAGGCCATCCTTACCTGCACGAGGTATTGGTGTGGGATAAAAGCAAAAAAAAATACAGCCATCTGTTTCAATTGTTGAAAATCATCAGAAAAAAGAAATACGATTATGTGATTAACCTGCAACGCTTTGCTTCTACAGGCCTATTGACCGTATTATCAAAAGCAGGCAACACCTGCGGCTTTGATAAGAATCCTTTTTCTTTTTTTTATAAAAACAAGGTGCGACATATCATTGGCAGCGGCACGCGCCTGCATGAAATTGACCGCAACCTGATGCTCGCCGAAAAAATTATCACACCCAAAAGACAGATAAAACTCTATCCTACACCGGCCGATTTCGAAAAAGTCAGCCCATATAAAACCCTGCCATACATCTGTATTGCACCGGCATCACTGTGGGGGACCAAGAGATTTCCGGAAATAAAATGGGTGGAATTTCTCAATTCGCTGCCTTCGGATATGCACATTATGCTGTTAGGTTCAAAAAACGATGAAGAATTGTGTAACAATATCATCCGGAGAAGCGTACATAATCACATCGAAAACCTTGCCGGCAAATTGAGTTTTCTTCAAACTGCCGCCTTGTTAAAAGATGCATGTATGAGCTTTACCAACGATTCGGCGCCCGAACATCTTGCCTCGGCAGTAAATGCCCCTGTAGCCTGTATTTTCTGCTCCACCGTGCCGGCCTTTGGTTTCGGGCCTTTATCCGAAAGGTCATTTGTTATCGAAACCAACGAAAACCTCACATGCCGGCCCTGTGGAATCCACGGATACACAGCTTGTCCCGAAAAGCATTTTAAATGTGCTGTCACTATTAACAACCATCAACTATTACATTGTTTAGACTTATGAAAGAAGAACTGTTAAAGACTTTTGAAGTAATCCGCAAAGGCGGTGTCATCCTCTACCCTACTGATACCGTGTGGGGATTAGGATGCGATGCCACTATGAGTAAACCGATAGACAGGATTGCCCAAATAAAAAAACGTCCCGAGAACAAAGCCATGATCATCCTTCTGGATCTGCCCGAAAAACTTTATCAATACGTAGATGATGTACCCGAAATTGCTTTTGATTTTAACAACAATATTACTACTCCGCTGACTATCATATATCCCAGGGCCAAAAACCTGCCGAAAAACCTGATTGCCGATGACGGAAGCATAGCCATCCGTATTATCCATGATGAGTTTTGCAACAAGCTCATCAACATGATGAACAAACCGCTGGTGTCTACATCCGCCAATTTTTCGGGCGAGCCGACACCCCTGATATACAGCAAGATTAAACCTGCCATCATCGACCAGGTGGACTATGCGGTAAACTTTAACAGGGCACGCATTAAAGAAGTAAAATCATCAACAGTGATCAAATTCACCGACGACGGGGAATACAAAATTCTACGTTCCTGACCTGGATTTTTTTAGTAATTTTGCGCCTCACCGATCGGAAATCTTGAAAGAACACTTACAACACCGGGTTTTTGCTATTATTTCGAATATTGCCCAGGCACATCACCTCGAAGTATTTGCCATTGGAGGATTTGTGCGCGACAGCATACTCAAACGCCCCTGCAAAGATATTGACATCGTGGTGAAAGGCAGCGGCATCAGCCTGGCAGAACAGGTGGCTGCCGCCATTGGCCCCGGCTGTCAGGTAACTGTCTTTAAAAATTTTGGTACGGCCATGCTGCATTTCGATGACTATGAGATTGAATTTGTAGGGGCACGCAAAGAATCGTACCATGCCGACTCGCGTAAGCCCGCCGTAGAAGAAGGCACGCTGGAAGACGACCAGAACCGTCGTGACTTTACGATCAATGCCTTAGCTATCAGCCTGCAAAAACACAACTATGGCGAACTCATCGACCCTTTCGGCGGCCTGAACGATATAAAAAAACGCATACTGCGGACGCCTTTAGACCCCGACATCACCTTTTCGGACGATCCTTTGCGCATGATGCGCGCCATACGTTTTGCCACACAACTAAACTTCACTATATGGCCGGAAACCTTTGAAGCCATCAAAAAAAACAAAGAACGTATCCACATCATTTCCAAAGAACGTATCATCACCGAACTGAACAAAATAGTGCTGTCCCCCGTGCCTTCCATAGGTTTTGACCTCCTGGACCAATCCGGCCTGCTCGAAATTATTTTTCCGCAATTTGCCGCGCTGAAAGGTGTGGAAATAGTTGACAATAAAGGCCACAAAGATAATTTTTACCATACGGTGGAGGTGCTCGACAAAATTTCGCTGAATACCGACAAGCTGTGGCTGCGGTGGGCTGCCTTGCTGCACGATATCGCGAAGCCTGTGGTAAAAAAATATGTAGCCGGGTCGGGCTGGACCTTTCACGGACACGAAGCCAAAGGCTCGCAGATGGTATACGAGATTTTCAAAATGCTAAAACTACCGCTAAACGAAAAAATGAAATACGTGCAGAACCTGGTTTTTCTGCACCTGCGACCAATAGCGCTGGTGGAAGACACCGTAACGGATTCGGCGGTGCGGCGTCTGCTTTTTGAAGCCGGCGACAACATCGACGACCTGATGATGTTGTGCGAAGCCGACATCACCTCGAAAAACATAAAAAAGGTGGAACGTTTCCTGAAAAACTTTGAAATTGTCAGGCAAAAACTTGCCGAGATAGAGGAAAAAGACCGCCTGCGCAACTGGCAGCCTCCCATCTCAGG
>DAOOWO010000336.1:0-3060 GCA_035371225.1 Bacteroidales bacterium
GAATATCATACATATCGAAGGAAAGGTTTATGACCCCAATACGGCTGCTTATGTCGGCGATGCTCAGGTAACCATTGCTGCCAGCAAACTTTCTTCGGGAGGTATTTTTAGCGCGGGATATGCTGATATTGGCACAACTGTTACCGATGCAAACGGGAATTTTATTTTCGATTTTGAAGAAGAAAAATTCGGGGGTTTCCAGATGAGAGTCGAAAAAAACAATTATTTTTCAACTTTCAAAGAAATTGCAGCCACGGAAATTGTTGCCGGCACCACTTATTCGCCGACTATTACTATTTTTCCTGTGTGTTTTATCGATTTGAAAATAAGAAATGCCATGCCTTATGATACTAACGACCTGGTTTTTTATTCGTTTACCTCAGGTTTTCTCAACGGTTCAGAATGTTGCGGCAATACCATAACATACGGGCATGGACTCTATTATGCCGACACTGTTATTTGCAAGACTCACGGCAATCAAAATGTAACACTGTCCTATAACGTAAGGAAAGAAGGAATAACCACCCTGCACACACAAACCTTGTATTGCACGGCATTTGATACCACACATTTTATCATTGATTATTAACGGCAGGAAGCTTGAAGGCAATACAGAACATAGTGATTATAGGCTCCGGCAATGTGGCAGTCAACCTGGCTCATGCTTTCAGGAAGGCCGGAAAAAATATCCTTTGTGTCTACAGCCGTGATCTTGCCAAAGCCCGGTGTCTTGCCATGGCTGTGGATGCGCAACATACCGATAAGTTGGAAATGCTTCCCGATAAGGCCGATCTGTTTCTCATTGCCGTTACTGACAGCGCCATTGCCGGTGTGGTCGACAGGCTGAAAGTCAGCGAGGGTATTGTGGCACATACCTCCGGTTCGGTCAACATCGCCGTTTTGAACAAACTTAAGGCAGGACAGGGTGTGTTTTATCCTTTAATGCACCTTTCTTCCGAAAAAATTATCGGTTTTAAAAATGTTCCACTCTGCATTGAGGCCAACAATGAAAGTAATTTGCTTGCATTACAGCAACTGGCCTGCACGATTTCCGAAAAAGTGTTTTCCATTACTTCCGACGAAAGAAAAACAATACATCTGGCAGCCGTATTTGCCTGCAATTTTTCCAACCTTAACTATATTATTTCTGATGAAATTTTAAAAAAGCAAGGACTTCCATTTGAACTTCTACATCCTCTTATCGCTGAATCGGCACATAAAATTCAGACTGCCTCACCTGCTACGATTATGACCGGGCCTGCCGTACGTGAAGATTATGACGTGATAGCCGAACACTTAAAAATGCTGGAAAATGTTCCCTGCTATAAAAAAATATATCAAATACTGACTGAAACTATCATTCAAAAAAAGAAGAATCATGAATTATAAAGAGATATTGAAAGACATTAACACGATGATTTTTGATTACGATGGTGTTCTAACCGATGGTTCTGTACTTACTACGGAAAGAGGCGAACAATACCGCACCGGTAATGTGCGAGATGGTTATGCTTTGCATCTGGCAATAAAAAAAGGATATAATGTTGCCATTATCAGCGGGGGTACCTCGGATTCTATCAGCAAACGCCTCGAAACACTCAACATAAAGGATATTTTTATTCATGTCAGCAATAAAATCGAGACCTTTCATAATTACCTCGGACAAAAAAAGGTATTGGCTTCGCAGGTGCTGTATATGGGCGATGATATTCCCGATTATAAAGTAATGCAACTGGCCGGTCTTCCGGTGTGTCCGGCCGATGCAGCCGAAGAAATAAAATCCATTTCAAAATACATTTCTTCTTATAAGGGAGGCCATGGTTGCGTGCGTGATATTGTGGAACAACTGATGAAAATTCAGGGCACCTGGATGAACGACGATGCTTTTGAATGGTAAAAAAAGCTGTCTCAAAAAAACTTTTCTGTTCTCCTCAGTGATAATATTGCAGCACATGGTGTGATTTTACAATCATTTTGTCTGGTAACCCGACGGTGTATTGCAACATAAACATGAACCGGAGATAAATCAGTGTAAACTTGTATTTTATGAGACAGCCTGATGCGTGGTGCTTTGATGATTACTACAAATTAATGTACTTGTCTTTCGGGTATTTTACCGAATATGAAAGTTTTATTTCTTTGGTTTCGGATGGTTTCAGGTTGTATTTCCATGTAATTTTTCCGTAATCCTTATCGTATACACCGGCCGATATATCCAATAATTCAACTTCTATATCCTTATCTGATGATAGGGGTACCTGGTCATCAATTACGATATCGATATTTTGTTTTTTCTTGTTGCGGATACTTATTTGATAGGTGTAAGTTTCTTTTTTGTTCAGGCCAATTAATTTGGTACTGGAAAAATCCTGTAATTTTTCGCGCTTAACGCTTATGTTGTTATCGATTCCCAGCGAAAACTCAATAGTATCTGCCGTTGTTTTGGTATTGATGTATGATTTTCCGACATAGGTGCCTTCGAAAAACAGATTCATTTCACCCGAGATAATGTTGTATTTGTCCCATCCGGAAACCCGTGCAAGCAGAAATACATCCTGGTTCAATTTTGGAGCACAGTAATATTCGTAGGTTGCCGGCAGGCTGTATTTTTGAATCTGAACCATGTGGTTTTTGCCGTCGGCGGGTATGGTGTAAGGAATATTGATGTTATATTCAATGTTTGTCTGTGTCTCGTTTACAATGGTGTAATCGGCAGTGGTTCGTGCTTCCTGTGCAAAGTTCGCCTGGTCATCGCTCTTTTCCTTGGCCATTGGAGCTGCTGCTCTTTGCTCGGTTTTTATGCCCGACACAATCCCGTATCCGTAAGGATAGGCAAAAGAAAGATACCAGGGGTTAAGCACCGGCTTGGAGCCGTTTTGCAGCGGATTGCCGGTAGAAAGGGTAAGGTTGACATTGTTCCAGTCCGAGCCCGTCGTCTGGTATACATTGGCGCGGAAATCAAGGTTGACAGGACTGCTGACATTAACCGCCCGCAGATCGTAAGAGGGGGTCCAACCGGCATTGGTCACGTAATAACTCAGGATTAGCTTTGCTGTTACT
>DAOOWO010000337.1:0-3057 GCA_035371225.1 Bacteroidales bacterium
CAGTCAAACAAGCCTTGATTCCCAGCCACATCGCCATCAACAGAATTTGAAAATCCGAAACATATAATTCCATTTTCCGTGCCTTGCCTGATGCCGCCCATACGGTCGTTGTTGCTGCCTCCAAAACAATCTCCCCAGATTATCTCACCGGTTTGATCCAGGGTAAATACCCAATAATCGAAATTGCCATGGCTGCCGGTCACATCACCTATGGAGGAGTTGGAATAACCGCCGCACTTCAGGTTCCCACCGGTATGCTTCAACAAATAAAGGCCATAGTCATCTCCCGGTCCGCCATATACATCAGAGGATAACAAACTCCCCGAAGCCGTATCAATTTTAACTATCCACACATCGTTCATGCCCTGGTTGCCCGTAACATCGCCATCATTGGAAGTAGTATATCCAGCCATCACAACACGGCCCGAATCATCTGCAACCATCTGGTTGATAAGTTCAAAACCTGTACCGCCAATACATTTCTGCCAGATTATATTCCGCGTTGGCCCCACACGCACAACCCAGCCATCGTGTATGCCGCTGTTGGGGTTATGATGCCCGCTAACATCCACATCGTTGGAAGCGGTATGTCCGTTAATGATAAAACCGCCATCAGGCATGGTTAAAATACTATGCCCGTCTTCATCATCGCTGCCGCCAAAATTTTTTTGCCACATAAGATTCCCTGCCGAATCTGTTTTAAAAAGCCAGTAATCAGTGCTTCCATAATTGGTATCCAGATCGCCATCAAAAGAGGCCGAGCCGGTAATGCAGACCAGACTCCTGTCAGCCGTTTCAATTATTTCAGCGCTATGGTCGCCATCATTTCCGCTGCCTCCGTAAAATTTCATCCATTGCTGATTTCCGGAAGAGTCAACTTTTATAAGCATCACATCAAACCCTCCATGGGTCCCCGCTGACAGCGTATCCCTGGTAAAACCGCAAATGGCCACACCATAGTCGCCCGAAGATATAACAGCGTGTGAATAATCATCAGCATTGGTGCCATAGGTGCGGGTCCAAAGCACAGTCCCGTTTATATCTATCTTGCTAAGAAAAATATCAGTTCCGCCAAGGTTGGTTGAGATATCTCCGTTGGTAGAATTTGTATATCCGGTAATATAATACGACAGCGAATCTCTGGCGACACAAAGTCCTTTGCCGAAATCAAGCCCTGAACCGCCGATGCTCTTTTGCCATGTGGCGACAGGCTGCGCAGGGGTTTTTGTGATCAGAAAACAGCAGAAGGTAATTAAGAAGAGTAACACTATCCTTTTCATTGCCTGAAAGTATTTCAATAATCTTTTCAAATATAAACTATTTCAAAATAAAGCTGGAATTTTTCTTTTTGTCCTTACAAACCGGATGATGCAACAAATAAAACAATTTCCAACATGTTAACTCAGCCACGTTTTCCACAAACTTTTTTCATGACAAATAAATATCATTAATGCAAATTTTATGAAGTATTCACGCATTGTCTCCATCAGCTACTTTTTGAATAATTTTTGCCCACTCAATATTAAAAGTTTGTAACTTTACAGTATTATTAAATACTGTTTATGGGCAGGCACCTGAAAATACTAGCGACACTGTCTTTCCTGATAGTATCAGGCTTTTCGGTCCATGCCCAGTTTTATAACGGCTCGCAGCTTAACTTTGGCAAAAACCGTGTTCAATATACCGATCGTTTTTGGTCATTCATGCGCTTTGAAAAATTTGATACTTACTTTTACCTCAACGGTAAAGAACTGGCAGTTTATACGGCCAAATATGCCGATAAATACCTGAAAGAAATAGAAAAAAAACTCGAGTACACGCTCGAAGACAAGATACAGTTTATCATCTACAACAAGTTCTCTGAACTTCAGGAAAGCAACATTGGCCTTATTCAGGATGTAAACTACAACATTGGCGGAACGACACATATTGTAGGTACCAAGGTCTTTTTATACTATAACGGCAGCCACACTGATTTTGAAAAACAAATACGTGCCGGAATGGCACAGGTTATTATCGACGAGATGATGTACGGCGGTAAAATCACCTCTATGATAAAAAATTCGGCTTTGATGTCAATGCCTGCCTGGTACTCGCAAGGACTGGTGTCATACATCTCCGAAAACTGGAGCGCCGAAATAGACAATTACGTAAAAGACGGCATTCTTCGCGGCGATTATAAACGATACAACAGTCTTTCAGGTGATGATGCCATTTATGCGGGGCATTCCATCTGGAAATATGTGGCCGATAAATATGGCCCCTCTGCCATCTCAAATATTGTTTACTTATCCAAGGTCAGCCGCAATGTGGAAAGCGGTTTCCTTTACGTGCTCGGTGTATCGTTTAAAAACCTTGCCAAAGAATGGCTGGCTTACTATGAACAAATGTATTATGACAGCGACCAGGGGCGTCAAAAAACAAAAGAAACGGCACTGTTGAAAAAATTCAAAAAAAACTATGTTTACGGAAACATAAAAATCAGCCCCGATGCAAAATATATTGCATATACCACCAATTATATGGGGCAATACCGCGTTTGGCTGTTCGATTTGGAGAAAAATAAAGCCCGAAAAATTTTTCAACGCGAATGCCGGCTTGACGAAAAAATTGACTACTCCTTTCCTTTACTGGCCTGGCATCCTTCAGGAAAAATGCTTGCCATTATCATAGAAACCAAAGGAAACAATATGATGTATTCCTATATGATTGATGAAAAAAAATTTGAAAAACAACAACTATTCAACCTCGAAAAAATTCTTGACCTTTCGTTTTCGCAAAACGGCAAAATGATAGTGTTTTCAGGCGTAGTACAAGGCCAGACAGATATCTATGTATACAACATAGCCGCTCATACTTACGAGCCGATAACCAAAGACATCTACGACGATCTTAACCCCCGTTTTGCCAATAATTCATCCGAAATCATTTTCAGTTCCAATCGCCCCGACGACTCTGTAAGGTATGATGTGCTTACTTACCTCGAAACCGAAAGGGATACCATCACACACCTGCTTCCATATACGGACATTTTCATCTATGATTACAAAACAAAAA
>DAOOWO010000338.1:0-3053 GCA_035371225.1 Bacteroidales bacterium
GTCGGATTCATATCCGCCAGATGGCGGACACGAGTTCAACTCTCGTCCCCGCTACTAATAAAAGCCTGTAAACATTGATTTCACAGGCTTTTTTTTTGTTTTTGGAAAGTTTGGGCAACAATAGTCCTTTTTTACAAACTGTGGGCTGTTTTTTATTCCCCGATTATTTCCTTCCCGGATATACTTTCAATGCTTCTGCCAGGCATAGCATAGCAGCTTTCAGATCCTCAACTTTCAATACATAGCTGATACGTACCTCATTTTTGCCTAAGCCGCAGGTAGAATAAAAACCCGTGGCAGGGGCCAGCATAACGGTCTGATTGTTATATTCAAAGTCTTCGAGCAGCCACTGGCAAAATTTGTCAGAGTCATCGATAGGCAGACGTGCTACGGCATAAAAAGCGCCCTTGGGGTTGGGACAAAAACAGCCGGGCATTTTATTAATGGCTTCAACAACAATGTTTCTGCGCGCAATATATTCTGCCATCACATTGTCAAAATATTCTTGAGGTGTATCAATGGCTGCTTCGGAAAGTACCTGCCCGAAAGTAGGGGGGCTTAGCCTTGCCTGGGCAAATTTCATGGCAACGTTATATACTTCTTTGTTGCGGGTGATAAATACACCTATTCTGGCTCCACAGGCACTGTAACGTTTTGACACGGAATCGAGCAGCACTGCATTATTCTCGAGGCCTTTCAGATTCATAACCGAAAAATGTTTTGCACCTTCATAGCAAAATTCGCGGTACACCTCGTCGGAAAACAGATACAGGTCGTGTTTGATTATCAATTCGCGTAATTCCAACAGTTCATTTTCAGAATATAAGTACCCCGTAGGGTTGTTAGGATTACAGATGAGAATAGCCTTGGTTTTTGGCGTGATAAGTTTTTCAAACTCTGCAATCGGAGGCAATGCAAAGCCATTTTCGATGTTTGATATCACGGGTTTTACCACCACACCGGCTGTAACGGCAAATCCGTTGTAATTGGCGTAAAATGGTTCGGGAATAATAACTTCATCGCCGGGATCGAGACACGACATAAAGGCAAACAATATGCCTTCGGAGCCGCCGCAGGTTACTATCATCTGGTTTTCGTTAACATCAATGCCCCAATGCTTGTAATATTCAACAAGTTTTTTGCGGTACGACAATATCCCTGCAGAATGGCTATATTCCACCACTTTGATAGGGGTATTTTTTAATATATCCATAGCGCCATGTGGAGTTTCGATATCGGGTTGTCCGATGTTGAGATGGTAAACTTTACGTCCTTTGCGTTTTGCTTCGTCGGCATAGGGAACAAGTTTTCGGATAGGTGACGCTGGCATGGCCAGGCCTTTTGTTGAGATTTTTGGCATAATGTTTTTGTTTTAAAATAAAAAAACCGGTAATAAATTACCGGTACAAATGTTTAACTTTTTTTTGGATAAAAGAAATATTATTTCTTTTTGTTGCAAAGTTTCTTAGTTGGCTTTGGCATTAACCGTTCCTTTGATGATAAGAGTAACATTTGCATTGGTTGCGTTTGATATTACGGTTATCGTTTTGCTGAAAGTGCCGACGTTATTGGTGTTGTACCCAACTTTTATTTCTCCGCTCTGACCCGGCAGTATAGGTTCTTTGCTCCACGAAGGAGTAGTGCAGCCGCAGGATTTTCTAACATCAGAAAGAATAAGGGGTTCATTGCCCGTATTTTTAAATTTAAAAACGCAGTCTCCGTTGCCTCCCTGGGTGATAGTGCCATAGTCATGTTCCAGATTTTCGAAAGTGATTTCCGGACCTGCAACTTTAGGCACGGTTGTTTTGGTAGTGGAAGTTTGTGCAACGGCAACAAAAACCGATAACATTACAAATGCGAAAATTAAAGATATTTTTTTCATTTTATTTGATATTTGGTTGGTTATTTATTTATTATTTTTTAGTTAGCATTTGGAGTGGGAGTAAAGCCCTGATTGACTTGTTTTTCCGGAAGAATTTCATTGGGCTTTTGCAGAATGTTGCCTTTAATGGCCAGGGTAAGGCTGGGCTCTGTAGTAGCATTGGAGATAACAATGATCTGTTTGCTGATGGCACCAATCCTTTTTGTGTCATAGGTTACTTTTATCGACGCGTTGTGGCCGGGCAGGATGGGGTCTTTAGGCCAACTCGGTACAGTACATCCGCACGAAGAACGCACACTGGAAAGTACAAGGGGTTCATCTCCGGTATTTTTAAACTTAAACTCGCAACTGCCATCACCACCCTGATAAATGGTGCCATAGTCGTATTCCGTGTAATCAAACTTTATGGCAGGGCCTTTTTTCTGTGCGAATGCACTGATTGAAACGAGAATAACGCTGATAAAAATGAATAATACCTTTTTCATACACATCATGAATTTGAATTACAAAATTACGAATTTTTTTTTAATTTCTTCACTTCATTTTCAAATATAATGCCAAAATCAGAAAATCTAAACGAAAGTTTGGGGAGTTTATTGGGTGTTCTGAATTATATTTTCATGATGTATAATTTTTTGTATTCCGAAAGGTCTTTAGATTTATATAAAAAATAAACCACGCCATCATTAATTTTTATATTCTCAATAAAAACAAAACCAGGAATATCAGTAGTTTGCACTATATTGCCATCAAATGAACTTATTTCTTTTATCTTGGATATTCCTTTTTCTCTGAATATTCCGTATATCTTCATCCGGGCATGATCAATCATAATATTATCAAGAAATCCTTTGCTTTGGTGTAGCACTATATTAATTTGTCCGATTGCTTCCGGGCTGTTTGTAACCAGACTGTATTTTTCCAATTTTGATTCCAAAAAATTGAATAGTAGCATGGTGTCCTGCATCTTAATTAACGGTGCATATATTGGTCGGTTAAAAATCAATTCCTGAAACCTGAGGTCTTCTTCTTTTCCGTCAAAATAAACCCCGCGGCGGTTGGCATTGATGGCAGTCCTGTTGCTAATGTTGCGAAAGCATTTTAATTGGTCTGTCTCATTTTGGTAAGTGTAATAATTCAGCGTTTGGTTGTTGTCCATAAATTGCCGGAG
>DAOOWO010000339.1:0-3052 GCA_035371225.1 Bacteroidales bacterium
TTGTTGTGAATCCTGATAGAACCTCCTCCTATCTCCACTCCATTGATGACCAAATCATAAGCATTGGCTTTTACTCGTTTGGGGTCGGTGTCGAGCAAGGGAATATCTTCCGGCTTCGGTGAGGTAAAAGGATGGTGTTTGGCATAAAACCGCTGTGTTTCCTCGTCCCATTCGAGCAACGGAAAATCAACCACCCACAGGGGTCTGAAATCGCCAGGCTTACGCAATCCGAGCCTGTTTCCCATTTCGAGACGGAGTTCGCACAGCGCCTTGAGGGTTTTTTCTTCTTTTCCGGAAAGGATCAGCATCAGGTCACCGGGCTGGGCGCCAAAGACAGCGGCCCATTGTTTCAGATTGTCGTCAGTATAAAATTTACCAACCGATGATGTAAAAGTCTTATCTGCATTCCATTTTACATATACCAGGCCTCCGGCGCCCACCTGAGGTTTTTTTACAAAATCAGTCAGCTCGTCGAGTTGCTTACGCGAATAATTGCCGCATTCGGGAGCACAGATACCAACCACAAGTTCGGCATCGTCAAACACTTTAAAGCCTTTTCCTTTGGCAACGGCATTAAGGTTCACAAATTTCATCCCAAAGCGGATATCCGGTTTATCAGAGCCATAATAGGTCATGGCATCATCATAGGATATGATGGGAAAATCATGCATATTGAGGCCTTTTACCGTTTTGAACAGATGCTTTACCAAGCCTTCAAAGGTGCTGATGATATCATCGCGGGTGATAAAAGACATCTCACAATCGATCTGCGTAAATTCGGGTTGGCGGTCGGCGCGCAGGTCTTCGTCGCGGAAACAACGTACAATCTGAAAATAGCGGTCGTAACCGGCCACCATCAGCAACTGTTTGAACGTTTGCGGCGATTGCGGCAAAGCATAGAACTCACCCTGGTTCATGCGCGAAGGGACCACAAAATCGCGGGCGCCTTCGGGAGTGGATTTTATCAGGTAAGGAGTTTCTATTTCAAGGAAATTTTGTGCGTTGAGGTAGATACGGCTCTCCACACCCATCTTGTGACGCAGCATCAGGTTATTTTTGTTCACGGCACGGCGCAAATCGAGGTAACGGTATTTCATGCGGAGTTCGTCGCCGCCGTCGGTATTTTCTTCTATAGTGAAAGGTGGGAGCTTGGATGTATTCATCACCGTGAGGGTGTCGGCAATAATTTCGATATCACCGGTATCCATTTTGGGGTTTTTGTTGCTGCGTTCGGCCACGGTGCCGCTCACGGCAATCACAAATTCGCGTCCCAGTTGACGGGCTTGTTCGCACAGAGGTGCGTTTACGTCCATATTAAATACAAGCTGTGTAATGCCATAACGATCGCGCAGGTCGATAAAGGTGAGACCGCCCAGGTCTCTGGAACGTTGCACCCAGCCGCACAGGGTAACTTTGGTGTTGATGGCGCCGAATCTTAATTCGCCGCAGGTATGAGTCCTTAACATGGTAAAATTTTTGAGAGCGAAATTAATCATATTTAGCGTATCCTTTTGCTGGGGAATTGATTATTTTTGCGCATACCAATTTTATGGAACCGCTGTTTTATTCCGACGAGACCTTTATGAAGGAGGCCTTAAAAGAGGCTCAAAAGGCTTTTGATGCCGACGAAGTGCCAGTGGGCGCGGTGATCGTGTGCAACAACAGGATTATAGCCCGTGCCCACAACCTCACCGAACGGCTGAATGATGTTACGGCCCATGCCGAGATGCAGGCCATCACCGCCGCCGCCAATTTTCTGGGCAGCAAGTATCTGACCGACTGTACCCTTTATGTTACCGTGGAGCCTTGTGTGATGTGTGCTGGCGCCCTATTTTGGTCGCAGATAAGCAGGGTGGTATATGCGGCCGGCGACCCCAAGCGGGGTTATACGCTGTTGAATGCAGCCATACTGCATCCAAAGACAAAAACACAGGCCGGCCTGATGAAAGAAGAAACTGCCCGGCTGATGGAAGATTTTTTTAAGAAAAAGAGATAAGCCGTTTGAGCCGGGTTACACGTATCCTTTAAATATACTAAAAGTATTAGAAGGCCGGGCATGACGGAGCTACTGAGGTGGCTCACACCCTCCTTTTCGGCTGAATTGAACCAAATAGTTGTGATAAAAAAAATATTGAAATTGAAATAGAAATGTTATTTGGGGATTTATAAAAGATATTATAGTATTTTTGGGTTAGTGTAAAAGGTACATCTCGTTTTTCCATCACATAAACCAACCATTCGTAAAAATATAGAGCCACATAAAGATAACTCAGCCAGCCTGACAGTCCTACCGCGCTACTATAAAAAGAGGATTTACTTTTTGATAAGTTTAATATTTATATCGACTATGCAACGAATAATCCCCATAACCGTCGCAAAATATGCAACGATTATTTTGCAATGCAACAAATAATCAGTATATTTGTAGCAAAATTTGCAACGAATGGAAGTATATATCTATCAAAATGACAATTGGCCTGAGTTCATCTGGAATAATGATGAAATAGTTAATTTATTGAGCGAGGCGAGAAATTTACAGGGAAAACTCATTGGAAAAATGGAATCTTTGGGATTCGACCTGAGAAATGAGGCACTGCTTGATACCTTAACCCTCGATGTACTAAAATCGTCAGAAATAGAAGGAGAATACTTAAACTCTGAGCAGGTTCGCTCCTCCATCGCCAGAAGATTGGGGATGGAAATCGCAGGATCTGTTGAGTCTGACAGAAATGTTGACGGTGTTGTAGAAATGATGTTGGATGCCACCCAAAATTGTTTCAACCCATTAACAGCCGAACGACTTTTTGATTGGCATGCGGCGCTATTCCCAAGCGGGAGAAGTGGCATGTACAGGATAACGGTGGCAGATTGGAGAAAAGATGCAAAAGGGCCCATGCAGGTTGTATCCGGAGCCTTGGGTAGAGAAAAGGTACATTTTCAGGCACCGGATTCAAAATTAGTTGAAAAAGAAATTAATCATTTTCTATATTGGTTTAACAATAACTCAAAAACTGATTTAGTAATAAAAGCTGCATTAGCCCATTTATGGTTT
>DAOOWO010000340.1:0-3049 GCA_035371225.1 Bacteroidales bacterium
CATGCTGATGAATTTTCCGGTTATCTCACAAGCCACCTACAACAGTGTTTCAGGTCATTTTGAAATTACCGGAAGCCTCGATACACCAACCCCCGAATTGACCACCATCGAATTGTTTATCTCCGACAATGATGTATCGGGCTACGGTGAAGGTCAACAATATCTGGGGAGCGTAACACCTGATGCTTCAGGAAATTTTTTCGCCGGTGTTCCGGAAGGCACCACATGGGGTGGCAACAAACTCACGGCAACAGCCACAGACCAGGCAGGAAATACTTCAGAGTTTTCGGCAACATATATGCTGAGTGCTATAAATGAAACAATGAACACCATGTCCGTGTCCGTATATCCCAACCCCGCAATGGATATCCTCTGTATTAAATCCGGCAACACCGGAATGATTAGTATCAGGATTTATGAACCATCAGGAAAAACAGTGCTTACCACGCAGAAATATTTCAACAATGAAACATCAGTTGCAATAGTAAATGTGGGTTGTTTAAAAAGTGGATTATATCTTGTACATGTTTCAGGAAAAAATTTCAACGAAATTAAAAAGATTAATATCGAATAACATAACAAAAACTCCATGCTCATAAAAAAAATAGCAATCTACGTTAGCCTAATTATTTGCCTTAGCTGGGCCAATGTTTCGGCACAGTCTGATTCCTCGGCCATTCTTTCTCCCTCCGTAACGGTAATGCGTCAGGCAGATTCCATGGGGTATTACTTTGTAAAAAATGATTTTAAAAATTTCATGAAATACCAGCATCCCGGCTTGGTTAAAATGTTAGGCGGCGAAGAATCCCTTATGAAAACCTTAAATGACAATATAAAAAAAGGGATTCAGACCTTGAGTATCGCCAATGATGCGCCTTCGGCACCCATCATTTCCGACAGTAATATGCAGTGTACGGTGCAACAAACCACAGTTATGAAAATTGGCAGTACAAAACTGGAGTATATTTCCACACTGGTGTGTATTTCGTATGATAACGGCAACAAATGGTATTTTATTAACGCCTCGGGATCGCCTATGGAAATTATTAAACAGGTGCTGCCTGAATTAAGCAGTGAACTGATAATACAAGAACAAACAACCCGGAAACTTGATTAAAGAATAATGACTTTTTGCGTAAAAAGGCTGCTTCCTCCGACAATCTTCAACAAATATACTCCTCGTGAAAATCCAACAGTACTGATCTTTACAGATTTTTCGCTGCAGGTAAAATAAAAGGGGATTCTTTGCCCGGTTTCATTATAAATTTCGATGATTTCACCGTTTTTCAGATTATAATCAACTATCAAAAAGTCTTCCGCGGGATTGGGATAGATGCGAACAGCAACATCTTCCTTATCCTCAATTGATTCTGTTGTGCAAAGAGTAATTTGCTGAGGAGTAATCAGGCTGGGAGGATAACAAACGGAAGACACCCATTGATCAACCGTATCGACAGTAAGTATCAAGGAATCCGGAAACATATTCAGGGTAGAGTCAATCACACTTAGCAGGCAGGACTCCATGCAGCCGGATGTCCCATACAAACTGGTTTTAACCAAATAAACATTTTGAAACGTAGTGTCATAACCTTCTGTATATCCGATATTTAACAACGAGCTTCCCTTATAAACCATATTGTCATAAATCACATCCTTCTTCGGCGTTCCATATAACTTTGCCCACAGTATGACACCATCGGCAGCATTAATACCGGCAGCAAAGGCATCTGCAGCAAAGGCCGTATCCACCTGGTATTCGCCGGCAATATAAATCGTGCTAAAATCATCATTACAACTCAGGGTGTAAGCCGTTTCCCCGTTATCATTTCCCATCATTTTGGCCCATAACACATTACCGGAAGAGTCGGTACGCATAACATAAATACTGCTTTGTCCCTTCATGTTATTCATTACCCTTCCGCAAACAAACAAGTCGCCGTTAACAGGATTTTCAGCCATATCAAACAATGTGCCCTCACCATAGGAATAATTCCATTTTACATTGCCGTTATCATTCGTGCGAAGAATATTTTTCATCAGTGCCATCTCTTCGGCAATTATAAAACCGCCAAAAGATGATTTCAGCAATTTTTGTGGCTTATCTGCATCAGAAGATGTACCATAGGTTCGTTGCCAGAACTGATCCCCATATTTATTCACGCGCATAAGGAGCACTTCTTTCCCGTTGTGCAACGTAGTGTTTGTTTGTCCGACAATGACTAAATCGCCATCCGGAAGTTCCACCATATCGGCCGGTGCATCAAAGTCGTCCGTACCGAAATATTTAATCCATTCAATCAGTCCATCCCTGTCCATATTGAAGACCATAATATCCCCTGAGCCAAATCCGTTTGCAATCATTTCTACCAACATAATATAGCCCCCGTTGGATAAGTTGTATACCTTGCCGGTTTTGTAAATTGATGCCGGCAGATACTTTTTTACCCAGATAATATTTCCGCAGGAATCCACTTTAAAAAGCCTCCCTGCACAAGTACCAACGAGGGTATCATTCGTAACACAAAAAGACAGCGCATGTCCGGGGTTACCCAGTCCAAAAACTTTTTGAAAAATATTTTGCGCAGTCAGGCAATTGGTTATTAATAAAAATAATACAAATATTTTGCTTTTCATATTGACTGAATATTAATCAAAAATAAATCAATTATGCTCACCGACCAAACAATAACAGCCATAATGCTTTAATAAGTTTATCCGGCAACAGCACACAAACTTTAATATTAGAAAAAAATCTGGCGCTGCAAAGAATTTTCATTCTTTGCAGCGCCAGACCCAAAATTTTTTGCTCAATAATTCATATTAATGAATCATCTTGAGCACCATACATTTTGATTTATCCTCGCTGGTATATTCCAGTTTAAATGTGTACATACCTGCCGGCAGATTCCCTGAAGCAAAAACCACAGCGTGTTTTCCGCTGATCTGTTTTTCATTAACCAGTTCGGCAACCAGTTCACCAATGGCATTAAAGACTTGCAGTTTCACCGTGCCATCAAAAGGGATATCATAAGTAAGATTCACACTGCCG
>DAOOWO010000341.1:0-3044 GCA_035371225.1 Bacteroidales bacterium
TGGCCCTGGGCACCGTGTTTTCTACTGATCTTTTAAAATGTTTTGTGGCCAATAAACTTAAAAAATTATTACGCCCCAACATTCTTTCGGTGGTCAACCGGGGTTTGGGAATATTATTATTCATTTTTGGCTTGTACCTGATAATAAAAACCATTTTAGCATTTTTAGACACGGGAATTATCATTCCCTGACAATGCGGGGTAAGGTAAGCGTAAGGTGCGAAATGCTATAGTTTTTTGGTAATAAAATCTTTACCGTCGAGCAGGGCATACGAAAAATGCTGCAGCCAGTCACCAATATTGATATAGCGTGAGTTTTCGCCAATTTTCAGGTCGATAGGCAGATGCCGGTGTCCGAACACAAACAGGTCGAAGTGTTCTTTTTTTATCATTTCCTTGGCATACACTATCAGGCGTTCGCGGTGTTCGCCCTTATAAATCCAGTCGATATCGCCTCTGCCCAGGCGGCTGCGGCGCGAAAAAAACAGGCCCAGGCCCATGGCAAAATTAGGATGCAGCCGGGCAAACAGCCACTGACAGGTTTTGCTGGCAAAAAACTTTTTCAACATCTTATAGCCATAATCGCCGGGGCCCAGCCCATCGCCATGGCCAATCATGATTTTCAGCCCGTTGATTTCTTTTACCACCGGTTGGCGGGTTATATCAATACCCAGTTCCTGCTCAAAGTAGCTGAACATCCACATATCGTGGTTGCCTGTAAACAGGTGTATTTTTATCCCACTGTCGGTCAGTTCGGCAAGTTTGCCCAGAAGCCGGGTATACCCTTTAGGTATTACCGTCTTGTACTCAAACCAGAAATCAAAGAGGTCGCCCAGGATATATAATTCCGAAGCATCAGCCTTTATCATGTCCAGCCATTCCACAAATTTTTTTTCACGCGCCAGGCTGCTGTGGTAATCGGGAATTCCAAAATGACAATCCGATACAAAATATATTTTACTTGCTGTACCTGTCAAAACTTATATATTTTATTCAACCATGCAGGCAATTCTTCTTCGGTGATGCCTCTTTTCAAAATACGGCCATCCGTATCAACAAGAACGGCCAGGGGGATATTGTCAATACAATAGGTTTTTACCACAGGCGAATCCCATCCCAGCAGGTCGCTGGCGTTTATCCAGCTCAGGCGATGCTCATTAACGGCGTATTCCCAGTCGCGGCGGTTTTTATCCAGCGATACGGCATACACCTGAAATCCTTTTTCACGGTATTTTTTGTGTATCCACTTATATTGTTTGAGCGATGCTACGCTGGGCTGGCTGGATGTCGCCCAGAAAAGCACTAAGGTAACATGTCCTTTGAGTGATGAAAGCGGTTGAGGATTACCTCCAATACCATTCATTTTTATCTCGGGAGCCACCATAGCTGAATCGAGTTTCGCCAGATTCCTGATCTTGTCGGCCTTTGCTTTTTCCACATCTCCGACCCGTTTATGCAATTCGAGCACATAGTCGTTATTGGGATACAAAAGAAACAAGGTGCTGTCGAGCATTTTAAAGGTGCCGAGGTGATCACGTTCGTTGAGTACTTTTTGCCGGCCAAAAACCTGGTAAATGGCAATGATAGACGCCAGTGAGGTTCTGTTTTTTTTGATAAAACCCTGCACATAACGGCGCTGGTCTTCAAATATGTTATTATACACAGAATCCAGATGCTGCTTTACCTGGGGAAAGTTGGTACTATCCTGGTACAGCAGTTGAACGTTATATAAAGAATCTGTTTTATCAATATTTTTTCGGGTATAGTTATTCAGTTCGCAAAGCAGTACGGAGCCTGCAGAGCCTGTAACAGCATAATCATTGGCCAGTTGCTTGATGTTGCCGGTAATCTCAATTTTCTCTCCTTTGTCGGTCAACAGCATAATAAAATTATCGCCGGCAACCTTCAGCAAATAAAAGCCAATACTACCCGGCTTGTATTTAAATGTAAATTCGCCATTTTCGTCCACAATAAGGGAATCAACAGATTTGATGCTGTCGAGGCTGAGTCGTTGCAGGATAATCTTTTCGCCAAGAGAATTTTTCAGCTTTCCGTGAATGATAAACTCATCCACAGGGGTGTTGTGGTTGCTGCAACCGCCAATAAAAACCAAGGCCGCAGCAAGACACAAAAAACCTAAAAACTTTCTGAAAGTCATTGTTGTTCTTATTTTTTCTCTTCGGAAACCACGTCTTTTGGAACAAAAACATTGGTTTTGGGCTGATAGGTAATGATTAAGGTTCCCAACCTGTTGTCGAGTCCCATCACCGGGCAGATAGAAACCATATCGCCGGTTTCGTCCGATTTGGTAATTACCTCGGTTATGCCCGAAAGCTCTTTGGCAATAGGTCCGGGATAGACCACCCCTTCATATTTTTTATTGGTCGACCGAACTACGATGCCATCGCTATTGATTACCGATATATGGTGCATGCCCTCGGTTTTAACCAGGTCGGTCATATAAGTATCTATTTGCTCCAGGTTTTGCCGCAACATCTCGGAACGCACCGCCCACGTAAACACACGGGTAAGCGTTTCGATGTTTTTGCGGTTGTTTTCCATGATAGTATTATTGGCCTGTGTAGTTATTTCGCTTATGCGTGCTTCATGGTTTTTCTTCAGGCTTTTGATCTCGGCCTGTTTCCACAGGAATATCACCAGCGGGATAATAATCATCAGGGCGAGTATAATGATGATAACGATGGTTTGGGCGCTCATACCCTTTTTGGCGGGTTGTTCCGCTGCGGGGGTAGCGGTTTCGGGAGTTTTTATTTCCTGGTCCATTTTTTTAAAATTTATTACAAAGCTACGTTATTTTGTTAAATAAATAAATTTTTGGCAGCTCATTCCATAAGGATTTTTATTACCTGCTGCTGCAATTCATGGATTTCGGACCGAAATGTATGTTAAATTAAAGACATTGAAATAATTTTAAAAAAAATTTAAAAAATGCTTGCAATTTATATTTTTATATCTATTTTTGTATTCATAATCACTGTTGTCCGGTAAAAATACAAAATTATTTTAGGGGCTATGTAAGTTGTT
>DAOOWO010000342.1:0-3040 GCA_035371225.1 Bacteroidales bacterium
AATCCACAAATGACTGGTATTTATCAATTTTATTTTTTATGCGAAACTTCAGTTATATAATAAGCATGTCAACCCATAAACTCATCCCCCAACAAATACCCATGAGCTGTGGAATAAATGATAGAACGGGTAAATCCGGAGCAATCACCGATGAATTTCAAATTTTTGAAGTGTTCGTTGTTCAGCTTGTTTGAATAGAATTTTATTTCGGGGGCATACACCAGGTTGTCGTCGTTGGCCACACCCGGAACAACTTTATCGAGTTGCTCGATAAAATCAATGATGCTTTCGATGATTCGGCGGGGGAAGGCCAGGTTAACATCTCCAAAAATATAACTTTCGGGCGGCAGGGTAGGCAACACACGGTAGAGTTTTTTTGTGCGTTTTGAGTTTTTAAGGTCTTTATATTTCTGCAGTATCACTTTGTTTTTTCCTGCCAGCAGGTTGGTGAGTTTGGCAATGTGGGAGCCATAGCCGATAGGGTCGTTAAAAGGTTCGGTAAGCTCCACCGTAGTCAGGATGGCGAAGTTGGTGTTTGTGCTTTTTTGGTTCATTTTGGCGTGACCGTTCACCGTGATAAAATCTTCGTATTTTTCTCCCACAACGTATCCGGAAGGGTTGTTGCAGAATGTACGGACCACATAGCCTGTTTTGCTCCGGTATTTCAATTTAAACTCATACATTTCTTTGTTTAGCTCATGCACAATATGGTCGGGCAACTCAAAGCGTATCCCCAGATCGAGCTTAGTGTTTTCCAACACCAGCTCCGGATATTGGCTGATAATGGTCTTGATAAGCTTGTGACCGCTGCGTCCCACAGCGACTATCGCCGCGTCAAATTCGTCTTTTTCATTAATTATTATCTTGTTGCCGGCTTGCTGCACATAGTTTACCGGCGAATTAAAATGGAAATGCAGGTTGCTGTAACTTTTAAAATGCTCATAAATATTATAGAGTACATCTTTGAGTTGATCGGTGCCGATATGAAAAAATTCTGCCGCAACAGGCATGAAGCCATACCGGTAAAACTCCTCATAATATTTGGAATCATGAAAAGATTTTCCGGTTTCATATTCATGATTTTTGGTTTTTTGCAGATAAAAATCTACCAATTGTCGCTGTATATTCAGGTCTATGCTGATATCCCCACCCATCTCGTTCGAAACAAAAAGTTTTCCGTCGGCACGTATGCCCGATATGCTTGATGAATATATGTCTTTTGATTTTTCGAATATGTGAAACTCATGCCTGCTGTTGACGACCTTTTCGATAAAACCTATGGAAGCTGCACCAAACCCAATTATTGCTATTTTCATTTTATTTAATATTCAATGGTTTTTAATTCCACTTTTAAATTTCTCCGAGCCTCTGTGTAACAAAAAAAATCACACAGAGAGCCACAGAGTCTTTTCACAGAGAGCCACGGAGTTTAAACATCTGTTTTTTTTCCCCCCATAGTATAAATGCTTTGATGATTTTTTCACTGACTTCTTTCGGAGTTATTTCGGTTGTATCAACAATCAGGTCGTAGTTCTCCAGATCAGAATAATCGATGTTATAATAATCCTTAAATCTTTCCAGTTCGCTTTTGCGGCGGGCGAGAATTTTATTCTTTGCTTCTTCAATATTATTGTATTTCTCGCTGGTGCGCTTGTCATAGAAGATTCGTCTTGCAGCTTCGTCAATATCTACCGTCAGGTAAATCTTGAAAGATTTCGGGGCAAAGTGCCAGGCCAGGCGCGAATCGAAGATCAATGATTCTTTAGCTTCCTGAAGTTTTGAAATAGTACCATCGATCTCATCATCAATTTCGGGATGTGTTTTGGTGTATTCGTTTAGTTCGAGAGTGGTCATGTTGTATTTTGCTGCTAGTTCTCTCTGTATGCCTCCTGTGGAAACAATGCGGAAGCCAAGTTTTTCGCACAGCAGACGGCTAACATGGCTTTTACCGCTGCCCAGGTCGCCGGTGAGTGATATTTTAGGAAAGGTTTTCATTATTGGTGAGGTTGAAATAAAAATTAAGTTTAATTAATAGGATTTAACGAATCAATATCAGGCAAATGATGAAGTCCAAGCTGATTTACCCTTGTTTTGTTAACAAGAATCTCGCCTCCAAAAAATTCCCGGAACGACGAAAACTCCCATTCATCTGGGGCGTCGACAAGCCATGCTTTGACTGGATTGTTATGAATATAGTTAAAACAAATTTGCGGATATTCTTTAGCGTTAATGGGTCTGTTAATCATTGTTCCATTTTTAGTATTAAAAAAGGCAGGAGTTATCCCTGAAGAATTTGTAAGGCATTCGGCTTTGGTTTCTTCACGAAATAAGGCACCACTTCTGTTTTCCTGAATATTTACAGCCCGGGTATATGAGCGAAGCATAATGCCGATAGAATTGTTTAATGAGCGTTTGCTACTGTCGGGGTGACTGCGCGCTTGGCCTGCACTGTTGTCAGTCACCCCGACAGTTTCACTGAGCACTTTGTCTGCGCTGTGACTTGAAGTCATCGGATGAGTTTCAAGGCGCGCTTGGCCAGGGCTGTTGTCAGTTACCCCAGCAGGAAGCTCGGGATAATTCACATAAACCATTATATGAAAATGATTTGGCATTAGACACCATGCCAGAACATCTGCAAATTGTAATACATGCGTTTTAATTTTACCAATGAAAAAGTAATAATTCTCCTTTATGAAAAATATTTTTTGCTTGTTATTTCCTTGATTATAAATGTGATAAATATGATCTTTCTCAAAATTCATTTTTGTGATTCCTTAAGCAAGTTTTTCGGAAAGCAGCCTGCTGACATGGCTTTTGCCGCTGCCCAGGTCTCCCGTAAGGGATATTTTTGGAAAATTCTTTATCATGTGTTGTAATTGAAAAATCAAAAATAAGTTTTTTTTATGAATTGCAAACGCATCGGTCATCTGACGGGTGTGTTAAGTTTTATCTCCTGTAAGTATGCCATGTCAATGACACTTACGCCCAGGGCAAACGCATCTAAATTTCAAGAACAGATAAAAGGTATTCATTATCCCAC